>JAEULQ010000056.1 GCA_016792685.1 Tabrizicola sp.
GAGATCAACGAGACCGCCGTGCAAGAGCCTCGGCTCGATCAGTTGATCAGCCGCGACCTTGAACGGTCGGAAGGTGATCGCCATCCCGCCTTCCACGATGGGCGGTGCCACGACCTGCGCCCGTATTGCCATGTCGCCCCATACGATCTTTCCGGAGACGGTCGGCTTCTTGTCGGAGAACTGCACACCGACGGCTGAGGCGATGGCCTGGCCGAGGTTCGTAGACAGGACCCGATCAATGGACAAATGCGCGACCCGTTCCATATGGGTCGCGCCCTTCCGCTCGATCCAGACCTTGCCGTCGGGGTTGATTGCCACCTCCACCAAATCGTCCCGCATAAACAATGGCGCAATTGGCGATAGGTAGGACCCGAGGAAACTCGGCCGATCATCCATCACCAGATTTCCAGATCGCGGTCGACCATGACCGTGATCGCGGCCCCGGGAGCGACGGTGATGATCGGTGGCAGGCTTGTGTAAGCTTCGACAGCTGAGCCCATGGCCGCGCTCAGGTCCTCGCCCATGCTCTCGGCAGTGTCTGAACTGACCTCGTCGGTGTATTTCGCGGCGGCGACTGCGGGGGCGGCCCCGAGAAGTGAAATGAGCGCAGCCGACCCGAATCTCGCGCCGAAGCGCGTGTTGACCTTGCCGGTAATGCCGGAACGACCTTGGGTATCGCCGCCAAAGGCTTCCATCTGCACGGACTGCCCGTCCGGGGTGACGAGCCTCGTCCAGGCGACAAGAATGCGACCCTGGCCGATGGTCACGTCCGAGGAATAATCACCAAAGAGACGCGAGCCGGCGGGGATCAGAATCTGGGCCTGATCGAAGGACCAGACCGGTCGGGTCACGATCGCTGTGATCTGGCCAGGCAGGCTCGAGTCGACCGCGTTCTCGAGCGTCGCTTCAATCATCGTGCCCTGCAGGACGGTGTTCGACGGATTGGCGATCACCTGGCTCACTTCGGTGGCGGTGGCTTCCCGCCCCGACTGCACGAAATCCCGACCAGTCGCATCTCGACCCTCGGCAGGGGCCTCAGGCATCCCCATCCCGGCATCCCCTGCCCCACCTTTCTGACCATCGTCGAACACGACCGAAGGCGAGGCCACGCGCGCCGCCAGCTGCGCCTCGCGCTCGGCACGTTTGGCGGCCAACTCAGCCTCCCGTTGGGCTTCAGCGGTACCCGCGGTGTCCGCACGTGCCTTCAGGACGGCAATCTCCTGATCGAACTGCCGTCGCATGTCCTCCATGAGAGCGAGGTTCTGCGCTTGCGCTTCTTCCAGCGCGAGCGCCAGTTCCTTGGCGGTCTGGTTCTTTTCGGCATCTGCCCTGTCGGCAAGATCACCCAGTTCGCGTTGTAGCCGTTCGACCTCGGACTGGAGCGTGGCGTTCCGCGCTTCAAGGTCTTCGCGCTGTGAGGCCAGTTCTCCTTCGATGTCGGAGAACCCATCCCCGGTGGGTTTCGCGTCCGGTCCGGGTTCGATGGCACCGAAGGGCGAGCCGCCCGCCTGATCCTGGAATTCCTCTACAGCGGAGGTTTCGACATCGGGGATGGCGCGGCTGGAGGGCCAGACCGTCCAGAGCGCGGCAAGGCTCGCCCCTGCGAGAAGCGCACCCATGCCAAGCTTTTGCTGTCGGGTCATCTTCGGTTTCGGCCGCTCGATCTTGTAGTCCGTCTCGGCACCCTTCTGCGGATCGGTCATCTCGGGATCAGCCATGTCAGAACTCCCATCCCTGGAGCTTGGCGAGCAGGGCCGGATCGGTGGTCGCGCCGCCATCCACCCGCTCGATGCACAGAACCTGGCCGCCGATCCGGATCGAATAGGCGGAGCGCAGGCCCGAGACGCGGACGATGCTGCCCCGCGTGCCGGAGTTCAGCGTCACTTCGCGGCCCGTTGCATCGACGCCGAAGATCGAGGGTCGGACACCCGGTGCGAAGGCAAAGTAGGTCGCTTGCCCATCATTCCAGATATGGACGGGTTTCAAGGTCTCGTCGCCCGACCAGGCATAGCCGATGTCGCGCGACCCTGCGGCCACGGTACTGCGGGCCGTCCTGCCCGTGCCGGTCTCGGGATAGCGCAGGACCAGCCGATAGGTCGGATTGCGGGACCGACCCTCGCTGATCGAAAGTGAGATCGTGCGCCGCCCGGTGTAGATCGTCATGTTGGTCTCCGCCCCGGCGATCAGGGGTTTCACGGAGACCGTGGTCCGGTTGGAGAGCACCTCGACCTCGAAGGCTTCGCTGTCGCCGAGAAGGACGGAATCGATCCGCTCGCCGGCACCGAGTTCGATGGCGGTGTTCACGCGCAGATGCGTGTCGAGCCGGATGACGTCGACGGGGTTGTAAAGGACCGACCGGACACGGGCATCCGCGCCCATCGACGCGGGGGCGACTTCGGCGCTGGCAACACTCGCGACGCCGAGGGCGCAGGCGAAGGCAATGCCCGGGAGGAAGAGAAAACGGGTCATGGATTGGTCTCCAGGGTTTCGGCGTCGACGCGGTAAGCAGAGACGGTGAAGCCGAGCGGGTTTTCCCAGACATGGGCGAGGGAGCGTTCGGTCTTTGGCTCAAAGGCGAACTCGACCGTCGCGACGAAAGGCTGTGTCACCGGCTCCTGCTTCGTCTTGCGCAGGGTTTTCAGAAAGCGGATCTGGGCGACGTTCGGCGAAAGGAACGTGATCCGTCGAACGGTCACCGTGACTTCCGCACCGGGCCCATAGACATCGGGCGGATATGCAGAATTGCCGCCGCCCTTCGACCAGAGAAGCCGCAGACTTTCTTCGGCGCCCCCTGTCGAGCGGCGCTGGACGCTCTCAAGCCGAGCCTGAATGCCGGCAAGGAAATAGCCCTCACGATCCGATACATAGGCCACGAGGAGGCTTTGCTTCAGCGCTTCCTGATCCTCGATCCCGGTTGGGGCGACCTGCAGGATGTTTTCAGCGTCGCCGGTCTGGCGATCGACGAGGATGGTGAAGACTTGGGTTTCCCGCAAGGGCAGAACGAGGACCAAGGCGGTCGCAAGGATCAGGCTCAGCCCGCCTGCGGCACTCGCGACAATCCAGGCACGCCGGGCCGAGAGGCGGGGCTCCAGAACGAGATCGACATCAAATCCATGCGCCTCCATGGGCGGTCCTCCACTTCTCGAATTCTGGAACATCAGCTCTTGTCCGGTGTCCGGCTCGCAAGCCGCATCGCGGTCTGAACAGCGGACCGCCCGATCTGTCCGGCGGTATTGCCGTTGAGGCGAGCGTCCGAGGGACGCCGACCACCGGCATCCAATCCAGCCGCTCCTCGGCCTGCGCCGATCCCGGACGCGATGCCGGTGCGGCCGTAACCCTTGACGCTGTCGGCGGTGCGGAAGGTCGAGGCTGCGACGCTGCCAAGACCGGTCGCGGTCGACGCGAGCGACTGCGCGATCGTCGGCACCATGGCCATGAGGCCAGTTCCGAGCATCATGACGACCACGAAGCTCAGGACATCGCCGATGGTTTCGACC
>JAEULQ010000072.1 GCA_016792685.1 Tabrizicola sp.
ATCGCGTCCAGCTCGGCCTTGTTCCGGGTCAGACCATGGATCTTCGGCCCGTAAGCCACGTTGTCATAGATGCTTTTCGGAAACGGGTTCGGCTTCTGGAACACCATGCCGACGCGGGCACGCAGCTGGACGGGATCGACGCGGGGGTCGTAGATATCCTCGCCCTCCAGCAGGATCTGCCCCGAGACCCGGGCCGAGGCGACCGTGTCGTTCATCCGGTTGAGACAGCGCAGGAAGGTCGACTTGCCGCAGCCCGAAGGCCCGATGAAGGCAGTGACCGCGCGGTCGAGGATCTCGACCGAAACATCCTTCAGCGCATGGTTCTGCCCGTAGTGAACCTGAACCCCACGCGCCGATATCTTCGCCGTGGCAGCCTGCAGTCCCTGACCCGCCGTCCGGATGTCGTCCATCGCCCGCTCCACGCCGTCCATGCTGCCGCTTTAGGACGGCATGGTGAAGCATATGCGACGGATTTGTAACAGCGCGATGACAGGCCTCAGCGGCGTGCCAGCAGGGCCTCGATCTCGGCCCGCGAGGGCATCGAAGGTGCCGTCCCGGCCCGGGTGACCGAAATCCCCGCCGTGGCACAGCCGAAGCGCACGGCCTCGACGACATCCTTGCCCTCGGAGAGTGCAACCGCAAAACCGCCGTTGAAGGCATCACCTGCGCCAGTGGTCTCGACCACCGGCCCGGCACTGATCACCGGCACATGCACACTGCGCGACCGGTCACGGTACAGCGCTCCGTTGCCCCCAAGCGTGATCACGACGGCACCCACGCCGCGCGCCAGCAGCGCGTCTGCCGCCTTTTCCGCCTCGGCGACCGAGGTGACGGGCAGGCCGGTCAGGGTCTCCGCCTCGGATTCGTTCGGCGTGACGAAATCGCAAAGCGCAAGCATCGCATCGTCCAGGGGCGCCGCCGGGGCCGGGTTCAGGATCGTGCGCACACCGGCTGCCCGGGCAAGCTCAAGTCCCCGCCGTGCTGCCGGGATCGGCTGCTCCAGCTGGGTGACAAAGACCGAAGCGCTGCGGATCAGCTCTGCCTTGGCGTCAAGGTCGCCCGCAGTGATCCGGGCCGCCGCACCGGGCGAGACGATGATCGCATTGTTCCCCGTCGCCTCTTCCAGGAAGATGAAGGCCGCCCCGGTATAGCTTTCGCCGTCCTCGGTTACCTCGGCATGCACACCGGCCTTGCCCCAGGTCGAGCGCGCGATCTGGGCGAAATCGTCTTTCCCAAGCCGGGTGATGAAATGGGTCTTTCCCCCGGCCATCGCCGCTGCCACCGCCTGGTTCGAGCCCTTGCCACCCGGGCCCAGCACGAAGCTTTTGCCAAGGATCGTCTCGCCCATCTTCGGCATGCGCTCGGCACGATAGGCGGTATCGGCAACAAAAATGCCAAGGATCACAATCGGTTTCATCGTCTCACGCCTTCCCTGTCACGCCTCCGGTGGGATCACGCCCTTGCGCAGCATGAAGCAGCCATAGAACCGCCGCTCGCCGGTCTGGATCACCGCATAGGACTTCCGTGCCATGTCATAGAAGGCGAAACGCTCGATGGAAACCATCTTTCGGGCCCGGCCCTCGGCGCGGTCGATCTCGGCCTGCACCTCGGCCTGCACCGTGGGGATTTCGTCGGGCTTGCCCACCACTTCCATCCGGCCCGCGAAGTCATCGACGAAAGTGTCCAGCGGCAGCACCGACAGGATTGCGTTGATCGCTTCGGCGCAGGTCAGGTTCTCCATCCGGAGCAGGCGGCCGGTGACCGTTGCCCGCGCGACCGAGTCCGACGGAAAATTGGTATCCGCCACGATCAGCACATCACCGTGCCCCATCGCCCGGAGGCAGGCCAGCACTTCGGCATTCAGCCGGTTGTCGATCCCCTTGAGCATCCTGCCGATCCTTTCATCTTCTTGCAGATTCCCCACCGAGGTGCGGAGGGCATGCCCCCAAGCACCACCCTTTATCCCAGGCGTGCACCCGATGCCCTGTCGAAGAGATGCACCTTTTCCGCATCCGGCGCAAAGGTCAGGCTGTCGCCCGGACGGAAGCTCACCCGGTCGCGGAACATCGCCACTACATCCCGTCCGCCCGAACGCAAAACGACATGGGTCTCGGACCCGGTCGGCTCGACCACCGCGACGGTTCCCGCGATCCCTTGGGGCCCGACCGACAGATGTTCCGGGCGGATGCCGTAGGTCACTTCTTGACCCTCGGCGACCGAAAGGCCGGGGGGCAGCGGCAGCCGCCCGCCGTCTTCCAGAACGACCGCGCCGCCCTTTACCACGCCCGGCGCCATGTTCATCGCGGGGCTGCCGATGAAGCCCGCAACAAAGGTATTCTCCGGCCGGTCATAAAGCTCCAGCGGTGCGCCGACCTGTTCAATCCGGCCACCCTGCATGACCACGATCTTGTCGGCCATCGTCATCGCCTCGATCTGGTCATGGGTGACATAGACCGTCGTCGTCTTCAGACGCTGGTGCAGTTCACGGATCTCGGTCCGCATCTGGACACGCAGTTTCGCGTCGAGGTTCGACAGGGGTTCGTCGAACAGAAACACCTGCGGATCGCGCACGATGGCACGGCCCATCGCGACCCGCTGGCGCTGGCCACCCGAAAGTGCGCGGGGATAGCGGTCGAGGTAGTTCGTCAGCCCCAGGATTTCCGCCGCGCGCTTTACCTTCTCGGCGATCGCGGCCTTTTCCATGCCACGCATCTTGAGCGGAAAGCCCATGTTCGCGCCCACGGTCTTGTGCGGATAAAGCGCGTAGTTCTGGAACACCATCGCGATGTCACGCTCCGACGGGGGCAGGTTGTTGACCCGCCGCTCACCGATCCGGATGTCGCCGCTGGTGATTTCCTCCAGCCCCGCGATCATCCGCAGCAGCGTGGACTTGCCGCAGCCGGACGGGCCGACCAGCACGACGAACTCACCATCGGCGATGTCGAGATCAATGCCGTGGACGACGTCAACTGCGCCATAGGCCTTCTTCAACGCGCGGACCGTCACAACCGCCATCGCCGTCATCCCTCCCCCAGATTTGCCGCAAGGCTAGCGGTCACGACCGGCGCTGTCCACCGGCTGATCATACTAACATGTTAGAATCTTGACAGGCCCCCTGCCCCCCTGCCAAGCTGACCCAAGGAAAGGCTGCCGCACGGGGAGGGGAGGCCCCAGGGTTCTGTCGTCGACCAAGAACGGTCGGCGCAACGCACCGGTTTTCAGACGTCACCACCGCAACAGAAAACGGCCCCCGGCGCGTTCGCCGGCAAGGGCATTCCAAGGGAGGAACGAACGTGAAGGTCGAACACTACAATGCTATGCTGCAAGGCCGGATGAGCCGGCGGCGCATGCTGCAGGGGGCTACGGCGCTTACGGCCATGGCGGCCCTGCCGATGTCGGCGCGCATGGCCTCGGCGCAAGACAACATCCGGGCCGAAATCCTGAAGATCCCGGGCGTGGGCATGGGTTCGCCCACCGATGCCGACTGGCAGAAGGTCGGCGAGATGTGCCTTGGACCCACCAAGGCAAACGTGGCCGAGGGCGAGTTCGCGGGGGTTGAGCTGACCTTCATGGGTCTGAACAACCAGAACCTGCACAACGTGCTGTTCCGCGGCTTCCTGAAGCCCTGGGAGGCCTATACCGGGGCCAAGATCAACTGGATCGACCTTGCCCAGGCCGATTACAACCCGCGGCTCCAGCAGGCCATCGCCACCGGAACGGTCGACTTCGACATCATCGAGATGGGCGCACCCTTCGAGGGCGACACCGCCGGCAAGGGCCTTCTCGACGAAATGCCCGACTGGGTGAAGACCCAGATCGAGGCGGATGACCTCGTGGCCTATCTGCAGCCGCCGGTCGGCACCTGGAACGGCAAGTCCTACCGGATCACCATCGACGGCGACTGCCATACGCTGGCCTACCGGAAGGACTATTTCGGCGAGGGCGGCATCGGCGGTGCCGAGATGCCCAAGCACTGGGAAGACGTGAACGCGATGTCGGTGGCCCTCAAGGGCAAGACCGACCCGCTGACCGGGCTGCCCGCCTATGGATTCCTTGACCCGCTGAAGGGCTGGGGTGGCTTCGGCTTCTACTTCCTGGAAGACCGGGCGACCGCTTACGTCAAGCACCCGTCCGACCCCGCCTGGCTGTTTGATCCCGACACGATGAAGCCGCGGGTCAACAACCCGGGCTGGGTGCAGGCGATCCAGGACGTGATGGACCTGATCAAGGCCGACGCCTATCCGCCGGACCAGATCAACGCCGACCCCGGCACCACTGCCTTCAGCCAGTTCCTCGCCGGAACCGGTACGGCGCTGACCTGGTGGGGCGATGTGGGTTCGAACGCCCGGACCTCGGACACCTCGGTCGTGGGCGACGTCGTGGGCTTCGACATCAACCCTGGCGCCAAGCGGGTCTACAACCACGCCGCCGGTGCCTGGGAAGAGACCGAAAACTTCGCCCCGAACCTCGCCTATCTGGGCTGGGGCGTCTATGTCACCAGCCGTGTCTCGGGCGACGAGAAGAAGCGCAAGGCCGCCTGGTCGGCTGCCGCGCATCTTGGCGGCAAGGACATCTCGCTCTGGATGGCGGCCTATCCGTCGGGCTTCCAGCCCTATCGCAACTCGCACTTCCAGTTCGAAGAGTGGGAAGCGGCGGGCTATGACCGGGCCTTTGTCGAGGATTACCTCGGCTCGAACCGCGACAGCTACAACCACCCGAACGCAGCGATCGAGCCGCGCATCCCCGGCATCTTCCAGTACTACTCGGTCGCCGAGGACGAACTGGCCAAGGGCTTTGCCGGTCAGTACGCAAGCGCACAGGAAACGGCCGATGCCATCGCCGCCGCCTGGGAGAAGATCACCGACCAGATTGGCCGCGACAGTCAGATCGCACTCTACAAGGCCTCGCTCGGCATGTGACACTGTGAGGGGGTGGGCAATTCTGCCCACCCTCCCTGATTCTGCGCGCGGGCGGGAGACCGGCCGCGCAAACCCTTGGCGGGCAAACGATTGGGCAGCAGCGAACACCTTCACATCGTCACCAGTGACGATATCACGCCCGGCCGGAAGCGGTTTGGCCAGACGCTGGTCTGGGGCAGCGCCGGGCTGATGCTTTGCGTGGGCGCGGCCCAACTGGTTCAGTCGCTTGGCTGGCAGGACTTCGGCTTCCAGACCTGGCGTCCGACGCTTTACGCCTTCTGCCTCTGGGCCACGGCGCTTTGCTGGGCGCAGGTGCTGGTCCGCGGCGAACAGGGCAAGCGCACGCTCTTTGTCCTACCCGCAGCGCTCTTCGTCGTCTCGCTCACGATCTTTCCGCTGCTCTTCGGCCTGATCATCGCCTTTTCCAGCTGGAACCTCTCCAGCCCGGACGGCCGCCAGTTCAACGGGGTCGCGAACCTCGTACAGATGTGGAACGACCCGTTCTACTGGAACGCCATGTGGAACATGGTCTGGTATACGCTGGCCATCATCGTCGAATATGCCATTGCCTTTGGCCTCGCGCTTCTGCTGAACGCCCAGATCCGGGCGCGCAAGTTCTTCCGCGTGGCCTTCCTTCTGCCGCTGATGCTGTCGCCTGTCGCCGTGTCCTGGATGATCGGCAAGTCGATGCTCGAACCCCGCTTCGGCCCGCTCGCCCGACTGGGCCGCGCGATGGGATGGGAGAACCCCTCGTTCTTCGGCTCACCGGAAATGGCCAAGCTCACCATCATGCTGATGGACGCCTGGACCTTCATCCCCTTCATGATGATCATGCTGCTGGCGGGCCTGCAGGCGATCCCGAAGGAACTGACCGAGGCGAGCCGCGTCGATGGCGCCACGGGCTGGAAGAGCTTCTGGGAAGTGACCTTTCCCCTGATGCTTCCAGTTTCGGTCACGGCAATCCTGATCCGCATCATCTTCAAGCTGAAGCTTGCCGATATCGTGATCAACGTCACTTCGGGCGGGCCCGGAGGGGCCACCGATACGGTCACCAGCTTCATCTTCCGTGAGTACCGAGACCGGTCGAACGTGGGCTACGGCACGATGCTGGCGATGGTCTACCTCGTGTTCATCGTGATCGCGATGACCATCCTCATGAAACTTGCCGCGCGCTGGTCGGGACCGAAGACATGACCGAAACCGCGATCTTCAAGGACAGTGCCGCCGACCGCAGCTTTCGCGCCAAGTGGTTTGCCAACCGCCTCGTGGTCTATGGCGTGCTGATCCTCTGGGCGGTGATCTGCCTCTTCCCGATCTATTGGACCATCACGACAAGCTTCAAGATGGCCCCGAACGTGATGCAGGGGAACATGGTGCCCTGGGTCGACTTCCAACCGAAATGGCTGGGGTGGAAATCGCTGGGCCTGTCGCCCGACACGATCGGCACCGAATCCACGGTGCGGGACGAATTCGTCAAACGCTTCCTGAATTCCTCGATCACGGCACTGGTGTCGTCCTTGCTTGCCGTCATTCTCGGCTCGCTGGCCGCCTATGGGCTGTCGCGGTTTTCCTACAAGTTCCTCTGGATGAAGAACGACGACATCTCGTTCTTCTTCCTCAGCCAGCTTATCCTGCCGCCGGTCGTGCTCGCCCTGCCCTTCCTCGTGCTCTACAAGGAGCTGGCGCTTCTGGACACCACGATCGGGCTGATCCTGCTTTATACGCTGTCGGTCCTGCCCATCGTCATCTGGATCATGCGTGACCAATTCGCCTCGATCCCGACTGAGCTGGAAGAGGCCGCGATGGTCGATGGCCTGGGCGTCTGGGGCGCCTTCTTCACCATCATCCTGCCCATCGCGCTTCCCGGCATGGTGGCGGCCTTCATCCTGTCGCTTGTCCTGACCTGGAACGAATACTTCTTCGCAGCGCTCCTGACCTCGACCCATTCCAACACCTTGCCGGTGATGGTCGCCAGCCAGACCGGCAGCCAAGGCATCAGCTGGTGGTCGATGGCCGCGCTCTCGACGGCGGCGATCCTGCCGCTTGTCATCATCGGCGTTGTGCTGGAACGCTTCATCATCAAGGGCATGGCCGCAGGGGCCGTGAAGTAGGCTGGGCGGTATTGCACTCACCGGGGGGAAAGGATGCTCAAGGGAATAGACCAGCGCCTCTCTGCCGAAGTTGTCCATGTCCTGATGCTGATGGGTCATGGCGATGACCTGGTGATCTGCGACGTGAACCATCCCGCCGCGACCATCGCTGCCGAGACGACTTATGGTCGCCTGATCGACATGGCGGGCTGTGACATTCCCACCGCTGCCCGCGCGATCCTTTCCCTGATGCCACTTGATACGTTCGTCCCATCCCCAATCCGCCGAATGCAGGTCGTGGGTGACCCTGCCGCCGAAGTACCGGTCTTCGCCCGAATGCAAGCTGTCGCAGACAGCGCAGAGGGCCACCCGGTCGGGATGGAAAGCCTGGAACGCTTCGCCTTCTACGACGCCGCAAAACGCGCCTTCGCTATCATCCGCACGGCCGACAGTGGGCCTTATGGCTGCTTCATCCTCAAGAAGGGCGTCGTGACGCTGCCTGAGCTTTAGCCGGGCTGATCTCCACTCTGGCAGGCGGAAACTGGCCTGCCAGAGTGCTCATTTCCCCCGAACCCTCGCAATCGAAGCTCGGCACCCCATCTCTGTAGGAGCGAACCATCCGTTCGCTTGAAAAGGACTTTCCATGAACATTGTTGATACCGCTGCCGGTAACCCGGCTTTCTCGACGCTTGTTTCGGCCATCAAGGCCGCCAATCTGGGCCAGGCTCTTGCCGCGAATGGCCCCTTCACCGTGTTCGCGCCGACGAACGAGGCTTTTGCCAAGCTTCCGGCTGGCACCGTCGAGGATCTGGTCCTTCCTGCCAACAAGGACAAGTTGACCAAGATCCTGAAACTGCATGTCGTTTCGGGCAAGCACATGGCGTCGGAGTTCACCGGCAAGACCGCCGACATTGCCACGCTTGGCGGTGAAAAGGTCACTGTCACGGGCAAGGACGGTTCGGTTCATGTCGGCAAGGCCAAGGTCAGCTCGGCCGATCTCAACGCCTCGAATGGCGTGATCCATGTGATCGACACCGTGATGATGCCCGCCTGAACGCGGTCAGTTGCTTAACGAGTTCGGGGGGCCGCAAGGCCCCCTTTTCACGCGACCAGCCCAAGACAGCTTCGCAGGTGCTTTAGGGCGATCTCCGTTCCGCTTTCTCCCAGGTCGCGGGTCGCTTGTGGTGCGGTCTCGGTGTACCACAGCCCCCCGGCGTTGGCCCGGTCCATTGCCACCGTTTCGGGCGCCAAGGCCTGCATCAGGGCGGTTTCTCCCTTCCCGGCATGGTCGAACGGAAAGTCCGCCCCCTTCGGAAACAGCGGGTGGATGCGGATCCAGTTGAACGGGTCCTCGGCTGCCGCGTGACGTTCGTAATAGTCCGCCATCTCGCGCCTGCCCCACCAGCCGGCGCCGCGCTCGACCTCCAGATACCGAAAGATCGCGTTGCGCGCGCCCAGACGGAAAGTCAGGTCGGTCGGCATCCCTTGCGCGAAATTCTCGGTCTGGTGGTGGATCACACCGTGGATATTGCGAAAGCCGCCCGCCAGCAGCGCCGCGAACAGCCCCTCGACCATCGGCAAGAGGGCCGAGGCATCCACATGCAGCG
The DNA here is from genome assembly GCA_016792685.1 of Tabrizicola sp. Classification (GTDB taxonomy): domain Bacteria; phylum Pseudomonadota; class Alphaproteobacteria; order Rhodobacterales; family Rhodobacteraceae; genus Tabrizicola. The sequence goes on from JAEULQ010000072.1 coordinate 8,617, forward strand.
TCCCCGTCCCCTCCGGACCGGCGACTGCGTGGCTTGCCGCGCCATAGGCGAAGGACGGCAGGAGAACGACCTCATCTTCCAGCCGCGACAGAACCTCGGTCACCGCAAGAAGATCGACGCCCGAAGGCAGGTGCTCGCCATGATATTCCATCACGCCGATCGGCAGAACGAAGGGCACGCCCTGGCGCTGAGCGTCACGCAACTCCTCTGGGCGCATCCGCTCGAACCGCATCAGCTCGCGCCCAACTGATGGGCGATGTCACGGCTGGCGCGGTAGAAGGCCTTCCAAAGCGGGTATTGCTTGCGGTAGGTTGCCACCGCCTCCGGCGCGACCCGCGTGGCAACCGGATTCCAGCGGACGATGTCGCCCTCCTCAACCAGCCCGACGGAAAGTGCAGCAAGGAACGCGTCGCCATAGCTCGCCCCGATGGTCTTGTCGCACACCTCTTGCACCGCGCCGCACAGGTCCGAAGTCGCCTGCAGCCAAAGCGCGTTCTTAGTCCCGCCGCCCACAGCCCGCACGGTCCGGGGCGTGGCGCCGACCTCGGCACAGGTTTCGAAGACATGAGCCGTGCCCATCGCGATCCCCTCCAGCACCGCCCGGTAAAGGTCGGCGCGGGTATGGGTCAGGTCAAGGCCGAAGAACGCCCCCTTGGCCTTCGGATCATGAATCGGCGTCCGCTCGCCCGAGAAATACGGAAGGCAGATCAACCCCTTGGCCCCCTTTGGGCTGTCGGCGGCCTCTGCCGCCAACTGGGCGAAGTCCGCGTCCCGTGCCAACTGATCGCGGAACCAATGCGTCAGCGTCCCGCTGGTCGCAAGGCCGGCCATCGACGCATGTTGCCCGGGGAAAAGCCAGGGCGCATACCAAAGCCGCGGGTCACGCACCGGTTGGTCGGTCACCTGGATGATGAAGATGGTCGAGCCATACATCAGCATCATCTCGCCCGGGCTCGCGACACCGACGCTTACCGCCTCGGCCGCCGCGTCGATGGTGCCGCAGGTGACCGGCGTGCCTTCGGCAAGGCCAGTTTCAGCCGCCGCTGCGGTGGTCACATGGCCCGCGATTTCGGTCGACCACATCAGGCGGGGAAGACGCTCCAGGGGAAGGATGTCGGCGAGGTCGGCAGTCCAGTCCTGCAGCCCCACGTCATAGAGCGGCGAGAAATTGGCCGCCGTGTAATGATCGATGACGTAGTCCCCGGTCAGTTTCCAAGTCAGGTAGCTGGTCGAGGTCAGTACCTTCGCGGTCCTGGCAAACAGCTCGGGATGCGTCTCCTTCAGCCACAGGATCTTCGGCCCCACCGACTGCGAGGTCAGCGCGTTGCCGCAATGTGCAAGGATCCGATCCTCGCCGATCGCCGCATTCAGCGCCGCGATCTGCGCCGTTGCCCGCGTGTCCACGCCATAAAGGACACCGTTCATCAGCGGGGCGCCTGCAGCGTCGACCGGCAGCATGCAGGGGCCGATGGCACTGGCCGCGATGGCCTTGATCTCTTTCGGGTCCACTCCCGATTGGGCGAGCAAGGCCTTGGTCACATGGACAAAATCGCCCCACCAGTCCTCCTCGGCCCGGTGTTCAGCCCAGCCCGGACGCGGGACCAGCATCTTGTGCGGGCGGGTGGCGGTGGCAAGGATCGTACCGTCCGGCGTGACCAGCACGCCCTTGGTCTCGAATGTGCCGATGTCGATGCCAAGGGTACAGGTCATCGGGTCAGACTCAGGTCCGGGGTGATGCGGTCGAGCATGAGGTCAAGGAGCCGGGTCAGCCCGTCAAGATCGGCCAGATCGACGACCTCAAGCGCGGAATGCGAATAGCGCATGGGGAAGCCCACATCGAGACAGGCCACTCCTTCCGGCCCCATGAACTGGATGTAGGAAAGGTCGGTCAGCGCGCCGGTATGGGCCGAACGCTGCAGGGCCAGCCCGCCCCCGGCTGCGGCATCTTCGGCCAGTTGCACGAGTGCGGGATGCGGAATGACGCCGTTCAGGGTTCCGCGCCCGTGGAAGGAATAAAGACTGATGCCGGGGCCACCGCCCAGGGCAACGTCACCGCGATGGGTCATGTCCGGCGTGTCGCAGGCCAAAAGAAGGTCGATCTGCAGGGCGATGTCCGGCGCAAGCGCCGTGGCCGCGGGCAGGACGCCGCGCAGGTTGAACTCCTCCTGCACCGACCAGACGAGATGCAACGTCGGGCCGGGCTTGCCGATCCGCGCTGCCGCAAGTGCCAAAAGTACGGCACATCCCGCCCGGTCGTCGACCGAGGTTCCGGCAAGCCGAGCCCCGGCAAGGTCCAGAACGCGCGGCAGGTAGGTCACCGGAGTCCCGATCCTCACCCCCGCGGCCTGCGCCTCTGCCGCCGAGGCAAAGCCCGCATCGACGTAAAGTTCGGCATAGGGCAGGACCTTGTACTTTTCCTCCGGTCCCGTAGCGTGATGCGACTTGTTGGCGATGATGCCGGGCAGATCGCCCTTGTCAGTGCACAGCACCACGGCCTGCGCCGGAAGCGCCCGTTCCGGCACGCCGCCAAGGCGTTCCAGGCGGATCAGGCCGTTCGGCTCCACTTTGCGGACGACAAAGCCCAACTGGTCCATATGGGTGAAGACCATGACCGAAGGCAGGGCGGGATCGCCCGGGATGGTGCAGCTCAGGTTGCCAAGCCGGTCCGAGCGGTGCGCAAGGCCCATCCGATCGAGATGCCCCGCTATCGCGCGGGCCACTCGCGTTTCATGGCCGGACAGGCCAGGGATCAGCATCAGTTCGGTCAGGGTCTCGCGGATCATTGGGGCCTCGCGCAGGCAAATTCCTTCGAAGGAATTTGCAATTTTCTTCGAAGAAAATTGTCCGGAATTTTCGAAAATTCCGGCGCTGCACTGGCCGTCATGCCCCACCTCTCGCCGCCCGCGCGCGGTCCATGAAGTCCTTCGCCCGCTCCGGGTCCACTGCCGCCCAGGTATCGCCGCCCTGCTTCAGGGCCGAGCCCACGATGCATCCATCCGCGATCCGCAGCACCTCGGCCACGGTGGCATGCTTGACGCCGGTATTGGCCAACACAGGTGTCGTCGGCAGCACCCGCTTTACCGCCTCCAGATCCTCCATCCGCGCCGCCTCACCGGTGATCGCGCCCGAGACGAGCACCGCATCGGGCACCGAGGAGAAGACCGCCGAGCGTGCCCGGTCTGCCAGAGACCGGGGGTCGAGCGAGCCCGCGAATTCGGCCGACACGTTGTAGAGCGTGGCGACATCCCCCACCCCCAGCCGCGCGCCATAGCGCCGGGCTGCTCCGGCATCCGGGGCCCAGAGGCCCATGTCGCTGGCATAGGTGCCGGTGAAGATCTCACGCACGAAAGCGGCCCCCGTTGCCGCCGCCAATGCCATCGTCGCCATCGGATCCCAAAGCACGTTGACGCCGAAGGGCACGGTGATCCGATCCCGCAGTCGGCCGATCACATAGGCCATCGTCGCGGTCGAGGCCGTATCGACCTTAAGCTCATAGGGCCGGTCGTTCTCGTTCCCGAACATCACCGCATCGACGCCCGCCGCCTGCAGGGCGGCAAGGTCGGCCTCGGCGCCGCGCAGGATCGCCGCCACGCCCCCCGCCGCATCGTGCAAGGGCGTGCCTGGCATTGCCCCAAGATGGACCATGGCTATCACGGGCTTCTTCCGCCCGAAGACCGTCTCGAACCGAGTCATGACTCTCTCCCTTCCCCTGACGCTAGCGCGAAAGACCTTGGCCGGGAAGCCTGCAGCATACTAGCATGTCAGAAGAAGACGGGAGGCGCGCATGCAGGCAAGACGGCAATGGGACCGACTGGGAAATGGCGGGGTGTCGTTCACCGAACTCGGCTTCGGTGCGGCGCCGCTCGGCAACCTCTTCCGGGCGATCACCGAGCCCGAGGCCCAGGCAATCCTCGAGGGCGCATGGGCCGCCGGGGTGCGGTATTTCGATACGGCACCGCTCTACGGGCTGGGCCTGTCCGAGACCCGCCTGAACCATTTCCTGCGCGGAAAGTCGCGAGATGACTTTGTGATCTCGACCAAGGTCGGTCGCATCCTGCAAGTCACCGCGCCGGACAAGCGTGACGGGTTCGGAAAATGGGTCGATGTCCCCGCCCGCCGCGAGATCTATGATTACAGCCACGACGGGGTGCTGCGCAGCCTGGAGTTCAGCCTGGAACGGCTCGGGCTGGACCGCGTCGACATCCTCTATGCCCATGACCTCGACATCTTCAACCATGGCACCTTCGACGCGATGCTGGCGCGGCTTGAAGAGTTCATGGCGGGCGGCTACCGCGCCCTTTGTCGGCTGCGCGACGAGGGGGTGATCAAGGCCTTCGGCGCTGGGCTGAACGAGACCGAGCCCTGCGACTGGCTGATGGCGCGTGGGGATTTTGATATCTTCCTTCTCGCCGGGCGCTACACGCTCTTGGAACAGGGTGCGCAGGGCTTCATGGACCGTGCGGCGGCAAAGGGAGTGGGGGTCGTGATCGGCGGGCCCTACAATTCGGGCATCCTGGCCACTGGGCCACGCCCTGGCGCCCACTACAATTACGCACCTGCCCCAAAGGCAGTGATGGACCGCGCCGGGCGGCTGCAGGAAATCTGCGAAGCCCATGACGTCCGTCTCGTTGACGCGGCCTTCCGCTTCCCTCTGCTTCATCCTGCGACCGTCAGCGTGATCCCCGGAGGTCAGGGCCAGGCGGACATGGCCAGCAATGTGCAGGCAGCGGCAGCGCAGATTCCGCAGGCGCTATGGCAAGACCTGGCTGCCGAGGGGCTGATCCCCAAGGCTCTGCTTCAACCCTGACCGCCGCCAGTCTGGCGGAGCGGTTTCACCGCAAGTCTTTCCTCTCGCCTCTGCGCGCAGGCGCGCAACCGGCTCGGGCGGCGGGGGTTTCACACCCCCATGCCAGCGGTTTCTAGAACCGGTGGCGAGACCTCTGGCATACCCCGTGGGATAGTTGCAGACAGGAAGATGAAGAAGTCGCCTGGCCCGATCAGCCGCCCTGCAGCCGAGCGCGGATCGCGGCTTCGGTGATCGAGGCCCTGCGGTCATGGGCGAGGCTTACATGCAGCGCGGCGGCGGCCTGACCGAAGGCGGCGGCACCCTGCAGGCTTGCCCCGCGCGCCCATTCTGCAGCAAGCGCCCCGATGAATGCGTCCCCCGCCCCATGGGTCGAGACGACCTGCACCGGCTGCGCGGCTTCAGCCCTGGTCGTGCTGCCCTCGGAGAGAACCAGGCCGTCACCCCCCAGGGTCACGATCACCGCTGCCGGACCAAGCGAGCGAAGCGCCAGGGCGGCGTCTTGCGCATCAAGGCCGGCCTCCTCCCGGCCAAGAAGTCCGGCGGCCTCGCCCCGGTTGACGACCAGAAGGTCGATCTGCCGCATGAGCGCGGGGGCAACCGGGCGGGCCGGGGCGGCATTCAGAAGGACCCGTATCCCCGCTGACCGGGCGCGGGTGGCCAGTGCCAAGTTCGCAGGCTCCGGGATTTCGCTTTGCAGAAGGAGGAGCGCACAGTCCTTGGGAAAGGTCACCGCAGCAGGATCAAAGGCAAGGTTTGCGGCCGAGACGATGACTGCGCCATATCCGCCATCCGGCAATGAAATCGCCACCGACATGCCAGAGGCACCTGGATGGGTCTGGACCTGCCCCTGCCCGACCTCTGCTGCCCGCAGCGCCGTGCGCAGCACCTCGGCGCTGGCGTCACTGCCCACCGCCCCAGCCATTTCGGACCTGGCCCCGGCGCGGGCCACCGCCACGGCCTGGTTGCCACCTTTGCCGCCAAAGACATAGCGCACGGCCGTGCCGACCAGGGTCTGGTCGACGCGCGGCAGAGACGGGGCTTCGACCACAACGTCATGGTGCAATGACCCCGCGCAGAGGATCACCGGCCCTGTGGCATCACGCGCCAAGGAGGGCCGCCATGACCAGCGTGGTCGCTGCTGCCGCATCCTGCCGGGCTTGGGCGGCGGCAAGGGCCGGGTCCACCGCCAGTCGCGCAGCAAGATCGATCAGGCGGTCGGTCAGGCGGATATTGGCGCGGGATTCCGCGACCGGGTCGATGCCGGAGTGATCGGGGAAAGTGTCGAAATAGATGACCCCGGCATAGCCGATCCGGGCCAGCGCCACGAGAAGCTCGACCGTCTGCACCGGATGAACCGCACCCGCGATCAGCCCATCGTCGCGCTTGCCGTAGCCGTCGTTCAGATGCAGGCCCAGGATCCGGCTTTTCCGCGCCGCAAGCATCGCGGATTTGGCCGGCATTTCGCCCGCGTAGAGCATATGCGCAAAGTCGAGTGTCACTCCGGTATTGGCGCGCCCCACTTCGGCCAGGGCCAGAAGGGTCGTCGCCATGTCGGGCATCAGCGCATGGGCGCGCGGCTCGTTCGGCTTGTATTCCACTGCGACGTCGATGGCCGGATTGTGGTCTGCCACTTCGGCCAAGGCAGAGATCGTGTCGTCCCACATCCGACCGTAGTCCGCCTGGAAGCTGTAGTCGAACCCGTCCTGCCCCATCCAGAGCGTCATCTGACTGCCACCCATTTCCGCGCAGGCATCGATGCCACGTCTGGTCAGATCGATGGCGGCCCGGCGCAAGTCCGGATCAGGGTGGGTGAAAGCGCCAAGCCTGAACCCGTCCTCGGTGTAGTAGCGCATCGCAAGGCCGTTCAGGACCAGCCCCTGGTCGGTCAGAAGCCGCGACAGTGCCACCGGATCGTGCGCGGCAAAATGGTCGGGATAGTTGAGATCGGCCGCCGAAAGCCCGCCCACCCGACCCGCGCCGGCAAGCATGTCGGCCACGGTCCCGCCCTTCACCTTGAAGGCGTTCAGCCGAGCGGCATAGCGGGGGCGGTTCAAACGCGTCATGTCGGGTCAAAGAGATCGGGCCGGTCACGTTCCAGCGGTTCAAGGTAGGAGATCAGCTGGCGCAGATGGCTGCGTACCGCCAGTCGGGCCTGTGCAGGATCGCGCGCCTCAAGCGCCGCAAGGATCGCTTGGTGCTCGGCCAGCGTGGCAGGTATCCGACCCGGCACCGGCAGCACCAGTTGCCGCGCCCGGTTCACATGCAGCCAGGCGGTTTCGGACACCTGAGCAAGCTTTGGAAACCCGGTGAAATTGAGCAAGAGCTCATGCATCGCCGCATCCATCGCATAGAATCCGGGCGTATCGCCATCGGCCACCAGGGCCGCCTGAACGGTCAGGTTTCGCCGTAAAAGCGTCAACTGCTCATCCGTAATCCGCTCGGCCACGCGTTCGATGGCGGCAAGCTCGATCGCCTCGCGCAGAAAGGCGCCTTCGCGAATCTCCTGCATCGAGAACCGCGCGACAAAAGTCCCCGCCTGCGGCACGACATCGACCAGCCCTTCCGCCTGCAGCCGGGCCACTGCATCGGCCACCGGACTACGACTGACCCCAAGCGCATCGCAGATTTCGGGCTTGCGCAGGATTTCGCCCGGCCGATAGGTCAGGGACAGGATTGCCTGGCGCAGCGTCTGATAGACCCGTTGCCCGAGCGAGCCCGAGAACTCTGTCAAGGGCTTTAGTCGCAGAGTTGCGGACGGCTCTTGTTCGGCGGGCGGGGCTGGTTGTAACATGCTAACATGTTAGGCACCTGTGCCGGGCTGTCAAGGAAGGGACGATCATGCCAGAAGCGGTGATCCGGCTGCACGGAGCCGACAATGTTGCCATTGCCCTGCGCGACCTGCCCCTTGGTGCCAAGGCCGAGGGTGTTCCCGCGGCCTTGCCCGGTCCGGTTCCGCGCGGCCACAAGATCGCGCTGCGCGACATTGCGCGCGGGCAAGAGGTGATCCGCTACGGCCAGATCATTGGTCAGGCGACCGAGGATATTCCCGCTGGCGCCCATGTCCACAGCCACAACCTCGGCATGGGACCGCATTCCAGCGACTACGCCATCGGCAGCGAATGCCTGACCCTGCCGCCACTGCCACCGCGCAGTTTCCAGGGCTACCACCGGCCCGACGGCACCGTTGGCACGCGGAACTACCTTGGCATCCTCACGTCGGTGAACTGCTCGGGCTCCGTCGCCCGCTTCATCGCCGAAGCCGCCGAAAAGGACCCCGTCCTCGGCGCGATGCCTGGTATCGACGGGATTGTGCCGATCGTCCACCAGACTGGCTGCGGCATGTCGGGGACCAACGAAGGCTATGCGACGCTGATGCGGACGCTGAAGGGCTATGCCCGGAACCCGAACTTCGGCGGCATCCTTCTGGTCGGCCTTGGCTGCGAGGTGATGCAGGTCCCCGACCTCGTGGGTCAGGGCCGCCTTCGGCCCGACGGCAATTTCCGCTACATGACGATCCAGGGCGAAGGCGGCACGCGGGCCACGATCGAACGCGCCCTGGGCGTCCTGCGCGAGATGGCCGAAGTCGCAGGCCGCACCAGCCGCGCGCCTGCCCCGGTCTCGAAACTGATGATCGGACTGCAATGCGGCGGTTCGGACGGCTATTCCGGCATCACCGCAAACCCTGCACTTGGGCATGCCTCGGACCTTCTGGTGCGGATGGGCGGCACGACGATCCTGTCGGAGACGCCCGAGATCTACGGGGCCGAACACCTTCTGACCCGGCGCGCGGTCAGCCGCGAAGTGGGCGAGACGCTGCTGGAACGCATCCGCTGGTGGGAGGACTACACTGCCAGAAACGATGGCGAGATGGACAACAACCCCTCGCCCGGCAACAAGCGCGGCGGGCTGACGACGATCCTGGAAAAGTCGCTGGGCGCGGTTGCCAAGGGCGGCACTGCCCCCCTCTCCGGCGTCTACAAATTCGCCGAACCGATCACCACGCCCGGCTTCACCTATATGGACAGCCCCGGCTACGACCCCTGCTCGGTCACCGGCCAGATCGCATCCGGCGCCACGATGATCGTCTTCACCACCGGACGCGGCTCGGTCTCGGGCTACAAGCCCAGCCCCTGCATCAAGCTGGCCACCAACAATGAGATGTATGCCCGGATGAAGGAGGACATGGACATCAACTGCGGCGACATCATCGACGGGGTCTCGATCGAAGCGAAGGGCGAGGAGATTCTGGAAAAAATCATTGCGGTCGCCTCGGGAGAGCAGACACTCTCGGAACAGCTCGGCTTCGGCGGGGCAGAATTCGTCCCCTGGCAGATCGGAGCCGTGATGTGAGCGAAGACCACTATCCCCCCCGCCTGATCGCGATGCTGGAAGCGGTCTGGGGCGAGGGTTTCCTGTCTCCCGGCGGCCCGGATGAGGTGGCTCGCGTGCTCGAAGGCCACGATCTGCGCGGCAAGTCGGTGCTCGACATCGGTTGCGGAGCCGGCGGGATCGACGTCGCATTGGTGACAAATCACGGTGCGGGATACGTGACCGGCATCGATGTCGAAGACCCGGTGTTGACCCGGGCCCGCGCGCTGGTGGCCGAAAAGGGCCTGACCGACCGTATCGGCCTTGTGAAGGTCGCTCCGGGGCCCCTGCCCTTTCCCCCGGGAACCTTCGATGTCGTCTTTTCGAAGGATTCGATCATCCACATTCCCGACAAGATGGCGCTGATGGCCGAGGTCTCCCGTGTGCTGAAACCCGGCGGCTGGTTCCTGGCTTCTGACTGGTTGATCGGAACGGAAGACATCTCGCCGCAGATGGCCGAATACATCGCGTCCGAAGGTCTGGATTTTGGCATGGCCACGCCCGCCCGATATGGGGCCGCAATGGTGGCGCAGGGCTTCACCAATCTTCGCATCGCTTCACGCAATGCCTGGTACCGCGAGGAAGCCCGCCGCGAGGTCGCCAGGATGAAAGGCGAACTGGGCGCCCGGGCCGCCAGCGTGGTCGGACAGGATTTCGTCGACCACAACATCGCGATCTGGGAACGGATGATCCCGGTTCTCGACACGGGCGAACACTGCCCGACGCATCTGGCAGGCAGAAAGCCGTGATCCCCTCTTATCGCTGGCCCGACCCCGACCGCGACTATGCGAATGGCGCCTTCATCCCGGGCGGGGCCGACTATCCGGCCCGCTGGACCGCCCGGGCCGCGGCCTTCCGCCAGGCGCTTGGCGGCAAGGCAAGGCTTGATGTCGCCTATGGCCCGAAACCACGCCAGAAGCTCGATCTCTTCCTGCCGGATGAACCGCCACGGGGGCTCGTGGTTTTCGTCCATGGCGGATACTGGCATCTCTTTTCCAAATCCGAATGGTCGCATCTGGCGGCGGGTCCCCTGGCCCGCGGGTTTGCGGTGGCCTTTCCCGGCTATACGCTCGCCCCCGAAGCCCGGCTTTCCGCCATGACTGCCGAGATCGCCAGCGCCTGCCGCTTTCTGTCGGCCGAGGTCGGTGGCCCGATGGTCGTCACCGGTCATTCCGCCGGGGGCCACCTCTCTGCCCGCATGGGCTGCGCCGATCTTGAGCTGCCCGTGGCGCGGGTCGTGCCGATCTCACCCCTGGCTGAACTTGGACCGCTGATCGCCACCGGGATGAACGCAACCCTTGGGATCGACGCCGCCGAGGCTGCCGAAGAAAGCCCCGCGCGACTGCAGTTGCGCGACGGGGTCACGGCCCATGTCTGGGTCGGGGCCGAGGAGCGCCCGGCCTTCCTCTGGCAGGCCCGGGTCCTGTCCGAGGAATGGGCCTGCCCCTGGACCGCCGATCCAGGCCGGCACCACTTTGATGTGATCGACGCGCTGGAGGACCCCGCTTCGCCCCTTTGCAAGGTGCTGCTGCAGGGGTTGTAGCCGGGTCTGCCCACAGTGGACATTTCCGGATTTCCATTTCCTCTCAATGCCTTGCTTGTGGGCGTTAGGGATTTCTTAGTGTCGGATGACCCTACGCGGAACCAGCCGGTTCCTGCGCCCCGGGCCGAAAGGGGACATGCCAGTGGCATGTCACCCGGTCCGGCTGGCCCTGACGCAAGGAAGGGCCAAGGGGGTGTCGGATATCCCAAAGCGATTGGGGTACGGGCGACGCCCGCCCCGGTGGGCGCATTTGCGCCCGCCGCCCGGGGGGGGTGATGAGGGATAGGAAACCTGCCAGTGGCAGGTTTCCCCGAAGAACGCCGCGCCCGTGGCGCGGCCGGGAGGCGCCGGCCGTACGCGGGGCGCGCGGCCGGGGAAAGCTGCACCGTCAGCACTTGGCCCGAGGCGATGGCTTCGGGCCAGGGATGTGTTGATTCCATGCAGGATGATCCCGCTCGAGGGCTTGCCCAGCACCCGCTCGTCATGGGCTTCGTCCTCCCTCGAGGGCCTCGCGAGGAGAAGTCGAAGGCGCACGACGTGCTGGCTGTCAGAGCAGCATCGCTTCTTCCGCGCGACGCGCTTCGGCTTCCCGGGCCGCTTCGATCTTGGCCTTCCGCTGACGGTTCATCTCGTAGACCAGCGCCAGAATCAGCGTCAGCAGGATCAGGAGGAAGGCCAGCGCATTGATCTTCGGCGTGATCCCGGCCCGCACCTGGCTGAAGACATAGACCGTCAACGTCGTGTCATTCGCCTTGGTGAAAAGCGTGACGTTGAAGTTCTCGATCGATTGGAAGAAGGCAATCGCCGCCGAAGCCGCAATCGCGGGGTAGAGATGCGGCAACAGGATACGCCGCAGCACCTGACCGTGGTTGGCGCCAAGGTCCAGCGCTGCCTCTTCCAGGCCTGGATCAAAGCTCTGCAGCCGTGCCAGCACCAGTAGCATCACATAGGCCGCGATGTAGCTCACTTGCCCCAGCGTCGCCAGATGCAGGCCCCGGCCGAAGAAGAAGAACTCGTCCGCCCCGAATGTATGGCCCAGCTGGTTCCAGAACAGCACGGTCGAGATGCCGATCACCAGGCCCGGCGCCAGCACCGGCGCGACCATGAACCCGTAAAGCGTCGCCCGCACCTTGCCCGAGATCGAGTTCAGCACGATGGCCGCCGCTGTCCCGATCGGCACGGCCAGCGCGACAACCGCCAGCGCTACGAGGATCGAGTTGAGGAAAGCCCCCCACATCACCTCATCCGCCCAGAGCTCGCCGAACCAGCGCCAGGTGAAACCCTTCCAGGGCGCCACCGTCGGCAACTTGCTGTCGTTGAACGCCGCCCCCGCCATGACGACCAGCGGAACCAGCAGGTAAAGGATGAACAGCGTGAAGTAGAGCTGTCCCAGAAATGCGCGATTCCGGATCATTTGGCGATATCCGACAGTTTGACCTTGAAGACCCGCATCGCCAGGATCACGAACATGATGCAGACCAGAAGGAAGATCATCGAGTAGGCCGCACCGGTGTTCCAGTCGAGCGCATCGTTGAACCAGGTGTAGATCGTCTGCGGGAACCAGTTGGCCTTGGTCGACCCGACGACCGTGGGCACCAGCAGCGACCCGGCGGACAGCATGAACACCATCACGCAGCCGCTGGCGATACCCGGTTTCGCGTGTGGTATGATCACCCGCCAATGCGTGCGCCACCAGGGCGAGCCCAGATCCTCGGCCGCCTCGATCTGGTTGGTGTCAAGCGAGGTGATCGCCGTGTAGATCGGGAACAGCATGAAGAGGACGTAGCAATAGGTCAGCACGATCACGATGGCATCATAAGAGGTGAAGATGCCGTTCTGCCACCGGATGCCCTGGTCGATGAGACCCAGCCCCTTCAGAAGCGCATTCAGCGGTCCGTTGAAGGTCAGGATGATGTACCAGGCAAAGGCCCGCAGCGCCTCGCTGACCCACATCGGGATGAAGAGCAGCAAAAGCAGCGTGGGGATCGACTTCGGGCTCGCGACCTTCGCCAGGAAGTAGGCCAGCGGATAGGCCAGGACCAGCGTCATGAAGGTGACGAGGGCCGAGAAGAAGACCGTGTCGACAAAGGTGCTGACGTGAATCGGGATCGTGATCGGAATGCCGAACCAGTTTGTCTCGATCGGGTTGGCCAGGACCTTTTCATAGTTCTGCAGCGTGAAGACATCCTTCGGCCCGTCAAGTTCGCTGACGGGCAGATAGGGAAAGAAGCTCTCGAACAGCATCGAGAAGTTCGGCAGCACGATCAGGACAAGGATCCAGAACGCGACCATCAGGCAGAAGATCGTCGTCAGGCCGGTCCCATAGCGGCGGAGCAGGTCCTGCATGGCCTCAGCCCCTTACATTCGCGTCGGGCAGAAGCAGTGCCCGGGCGGCATCGAAGCTGGCAAAGACCTTCTCGCCCACGCCCGGCACCACTGTGACCCCGTCGTTCTTCACTTCCGCCGACAGACGCTTGCCGCCCGCCGCAACCCCATGGACCGAGATGAAGGCGCCCTCGAAGGCGACTTCGGTCACTTCCATCTCGACCGAATTTTCGGCGGCCTTGGTCTTGGACAGGACCGTGTGCTCAGGCCGGACATAAAGCTTCAGCGCCTTTCCCTGCGCTTCCGGAGAGACCTTCGCGCGGAAGCTGCCATGGGCGCCGGTCATCCCGGCCATGCCACCCGAAACCGCGCCGACGTCGCCCTCGAAGATGTTGTTTTCGCCCACGAAACTGGCCACGAAACCATTGACCGGATTGTCATAGATGTCACGCGGGGCAGCGATCTGCTGGATGCGGCCCTGGGACATGACGCCCACCCGGTCCGACATCGCCAGGGCTTCGCCCTGGTCATGGGTGATATAGATGAAGGTCACGCCCGTCCGCTTCTGGATCGCGCGCAGTTCGGCCCGCATGTGCTGGCGCAGCTTCAAGTCCAGCGCCGACAGAGGTTCGTCCAGCAGCATCACCGAGGGCTCAACCGCCAGCGCCCGGGCAATCGCGACCCGCTGCTTCTGGCCGCCCGAAAGCTGGCTGACCATCTTGTCCGCCGCCCCTGGCAGGTCGACCAGCTTCAAAAGCTCTTCGGCCCGCGCGCGCCGCGTGGCCTTGTCGACGCCCCGCACTTCCAGCCCGAACGAGATGTTTTCCCAGATCGGCATCAGCGGGAACAGCGCGAGGTTCTGGAAGATGAGAGCCGTCGGCCGCTGGTTCGGCCGCGTGCCCTTCACGTCCTTGCCGCCGATCTTGATCGCGCCTTCGGTCGGCTCGATGAACCCCGACACCATCCGAAGGATCGTGGTCTTGCCGCAGCCAGAAGGCCCGAGGAACGAGAAGAACTCGCCCGGCTTGATCGACACATTGGCATTGTCCACGGCCCGGAAGGTGCCGAAGTCGCAGCAGACATTTTCCAGATCAATTCCCGCGCTCATCCCGCGTGGTCCCCCCGAGTGTCATTCTTTTTGTGCAGGCTAGCAGGCAGTCTGGCCCAGTCAAAGTGTATCGCCAGTTCAGGCCGGGATTTCAGTCCAGACCGACCAGCCGATGCCCGAAAAAGTCACGCCGAGCCCTTTCGGACCCGGCGTGACCCCAATTATGCGCGCACTCAGGCGGCCTTGTACTTGTCGGCGTATTCCGAACGCTTGGCGATGAATTCGGCCGACTGAGCGGGCCACCACCACAGTTTCGACAGGGCTTCGTCGTTGAAGGTGCCATTGTAGTAGGCCGCCACATCGGGATCGATGAAGTCGGCCGAGCCCTTGCCAACGGCGTTCGACGAGAAGGCCGAAGCCCAGAGCGCCGAGCCTTCTGCGGTCGAAACCCACTTGGCAAATTCGTGTGCCTGATCGACGTTGGTCGCGTTCTTCATCAGCACGAAGCCCTGGTGCCAGGCAAAGGCGCCTTCCGCCGGAGCGACATACTTGTAGCCGTCGTTGCGCAGGTTGTAGCCGGTCGAGTCCCAGCACAGGCCGATGGTCGCGCCGTTCGCGGTGAAGCCGGCATTGGCTTCGTTCTCGCCCGACCACCACTGGACCACGTTGCCCTTCATCTTGATGGCTTCCGCCAGCGCGATGTCCCACAGCTCGGTCATGGCAGCCATGTCGGTGTAGCCGTCCATCCACGGACGCGGCAGCTTGCCCTGCGCATCAAGCCAGCGGCCCATGGCCGCCAGGGTCGAATGCGGACGCAGAACCGCCTGGTTCTCCGGGTTGAACAGATCGCCCAGCGAGGCCGGGGACGACAGCTTGGCATTGGCCTCGTTCACGACCAGTGCTTCGGTGCCCCAGTTCGACGGGACATACATCAGGTTGTCGCCGTCACGCGAGCGTTCGCCGGCCGAGCCGTCAGCCAGACCCGGCAGGTAGTTGTCCATCGCAAGCTTGGACGCATCCCAGGCGCCAAGAAGGCCATTCGAATGCCAGCCGCCCCAGCGGTCGATGGTCGGCTCCAGAACGTCGACGCCGCCCGCTTCCAGGGCGACCTTGGCTTCGGCGAACATCGTGTCCTGGTCAGGCAGTTCCTTGAAGTTCACTTTGATGCCCGTAGCGGCTTCGAAAGCCGGGAACACCTTTTCCAGCATCGCGGGATAGCCCGCCCAGCCGATGAAGTTCACTTCTCCCGACGAGGCCAAGGCCTTCGACGAGATGATCGCCGGAGCGGCGAGAAGCCCGGCACCGGCAGCGGACCCTTGCAGGAACCGGCGACGGCTGAAGGCGGAGGTGGATTTTTTCACGGTAGTCTCCCTGGTTGATGTCAGAGGCGCGGGCTGTCCCCGAGTGTTCTCGTTCACATGGGCGCGCGCTGCCGCCTCACTAGCAGGCCCCTTGTAACAGGACCTTGTCAGCTGGAAGTAGCGCCCCCTGCGCGGCAAGCTTACTCCTCCACCGGGTAGGCCTGTCAACGATGCAATGCATGCATACAACCGAAGGTGAAGGTCGGATTGCGCCAACACCGCAAGGAAGCTTTGTTTTGCGACCACACGCGGACCCCACTGCGCCGGAAAGCGCCGAATCGGTCTGGGATGGCCGACCCTCAGCCTTGCGCCGCAGCGCCCCCCACATCCGCCTGCGCCACCGCAACGGATTTCAGGACGGCATGGACCTGAAGGCCAGGGGCGAGTTCCAGCGCCAGAGCCGACCGGCGCGTCAGACGGGCCAACAAGAACACGCCCCCCAGATCCAGACGGACCAGCACACCCGGCCCCTGACCTTCATGCAGGGCCGAGATCGTCCCGGGCAGGATGTTCAGGGCCGAGAGGCCTTCGGGACGCGCGCGGGACAGGATGACATCCTGCGCCGCGATTCGGACCCTTACCTCCCGACCGGGAATGCCCTCCAGCCGGGGCAGCCAGATCGGCCCGGCAACGGTCATAAGCCGGGTAAGCCCGTCCGGTTCCTGCGCCTCGATTCGCGCGGTCAGCACGGCGCCCGCATCGCGCAAGCCCAGATGTGGGGCCGTCTGCGGATCGGACAGGATGTCGGCCGCAGGCCCGAAGGCCGCGACTTTCCCGGCTTCAAGCACAACAATGGTCGTAGCCAGCCGCGCCACCTCGGGCAAGGAATGGCTGACGTAAAGCACGGGCAGGCCCGTCTCGTCCCGCAACGCCTCGATATAGGGCAGGATCTCGGCCTTGCGTGCCTCGTCCAGCGCTGCAAGCGGTTCATCCATCAGCAAGAGCCGCGGCCGGGACAGAAGCGCCCGCCCGATGGCCACGCGCTGGCGCTCGCCTCCCGACAAGGTGCCCGGCCGGCGCGGCAACAAGGAACCGATCCCCAAAAGCCCGATGATCCGGTCGAAGTCCTCGACCGGGCGGCGGCGGATACGGGCGGCGTAGGTCAGGTTTTCGGCCACCGTCATGTGCGGAAACAGCCGGGCATCCTGGAACACATAGCCCACCTCGCGCCGATGCGGTGGCAGATCCTGCAGAGGCACCCCGTCCAGCCGGATCTCGGCCCCGTCGGGCCGCAACAGGCCCGCAACTGCATTGACGATGGTCGTCTTGCCCGACCCCGACCGCCCGAACAGGCAGGTCAGCCCCCCCGGCAGGACCAGATCGACCTCCAGCCGGAAGTCGGGGAAGGCATGGTTCAGGCGCAATTCCAGCGTCATCTCCCGGCGATCCTTGTCGCCACGCGCCGCGACAGCCACTCTGACAGTGCCAGCGCGACCAGCGCCACAACCACTGAAATCGCCACCAGCCGCAGCGCCGCGGCATCGCCCCCCGGAACCTGCAGGAAACTGTAGATCGCCGTCGGCAGGGTCTGCGTCTCGCCCGGGATGTTCGCGACAAAGGTGATCGTCGCGCCGAATTCCCCCATCGCCTTGGCAAAGCCCAGCACCGCCCCTGCGATGATGCCCGGCAGGATCAGCGGCAAAGTCACGGTCAGGAACACCACCAGCCGCGACGCACCAAGGGTCGAGGCCGCTTCCTCGAGCTTTGGGTCGACCGCTTCGATCGCCAGCTTGATGGCGCGCACCATCAGCGGAAAGGCCATGACCGCCGCCGCCAGAGCCGCGCCGGTCCAGCGGAAGGCAAAGGTAAAGCCGAACCAGTCCCAAAGCAGGGCTCCGATCCAGCCCTGCCGCCCGAACGCGAGAAGCAGAAGGTAGCCCGTCACCACTGGCGGCAGGATCAGGGGCAGATGAATCATCCCGTTCAGAAGGCCATGCCCGGGAAACCGCCCCCGAGCCAAAGCATAGGCCGCAAGGACCCCGAAGGGCAGACTGACCAGCATCGCCACCAGCGACACCCGCAGGGACAGAAGCAGGGCCAGCCATTCCTCGGGCGAAAGGGCGTCAAGCATGACCACGACCCGTCACGGCGCAGGGAGCAAAGGGAGGTCGCACGCGGTGGGGTAGTGCGGCAGGAAGCAATTTGTGCGCCGGAGGGGTATGGCATAGAACCCGTTCTTCTTGAAAACGGCGACGGCCTCGACCGTGGCAAGGTAATCGAGGAACGCCGCCGCTTCAGGTTCGGTTGCTTCCGTTGTCAGCGCGACCGGGTAGATGATGCGGCTGTGGCTCTCTTCGGGAAAGAGGCCCACCGACTTGACCGTATCATTTCCTTTAGGAAGATCCGACCAGTAGACAATTCCGAACGGCACTTCTCCGATTGCGACAAGCCGCAGGGCCTGGGCCACGTTCTCAGACTGGATGACTTGATCCTTCACCTCGTCCCAGACGCCAAGCGACGTGAGAGCTTCCTTGCCGTACTGGCCAGCGGGAACGGAATCTACCAATGCCATCGAAAGCTTTTGCTCCCCAAGGAGGGCCGTCACTTCGGCGCCTGTTCTGAGCGTGTGGCGAAACGGGACCCGTAAGGATGTGACCAGAACCAGCCTGTTCATAAGCAGGTTGCGACGCGTGTCTGGCTGGATCAGGCCTTGCTCTTCCAGGTGGTCCATCCAGTCCCTGGACGCCGATATGAAGACATCTGCCGGCGCGCCCGCTTCGATCTGTCGGGCCAGCGCGGGCGTTCCAGCGTAAGAGACGACGATCTTTGCCCCCGTCCTGCCCGAGTAATCCGCCGCGATCTCGTCCAGTGCGGTCTTAAGGCTGGCCGCAGCAAAGACGGTGACCTCAGCCATGGCGGACTGACCCGACAGCAGAAGGGCAACAAGAAGGGCGGGACTGCGCAAAGGGCCTCCGATATGTTCCCGCAAACATATGGCCCGCGCAGCCTGACAGGCAAGCGTTATTTCCCGTCCGACATATCCCTAAGCAGGGCCGCGATGCGTGTGACTTCCGGCGCAGCAGCCTTTTCGGTTGCGGCCAGCATGCCCCGGTAGGCCTCCAGCACCTCGCGCCCGGCATCGGTTAACCTTGCGCCCCCGCCCCCCGTCCCACCCCGTGCCGACTGGACGAGCGGCGCGCGAAACGCCGCGTTCATCTCCTCGACAAGGGCCCAGGCCCGCTTGTAGCTCATCCCCATCGCCCGACCGGCGGCCGCGATCGAGCCGGTCTCTCCGATCCGGGCCAGCAGCTCACCCTTGCCCGGCCCGAAAACCAGCCGGTCGCCGAACAGAAGCCGAAGCCGAAGCGTCGCAGGAGCCTTTGCCATGCCACCAGCATCGGTCCGCACCGCACATCTGGCAAGCACCAGCGCAGAATCTCGTTGATTTTCTCATCCGAAATGTTTCGGATACAGTCCAAAGGGGTTTGAACAATGGCGACGCTGAAGGACATCGCGCGAAAGCTCGACCTGTCGATCACCCAGGTCAGCCGGGCGCTGAACGATCATTCCGACGTAAACGAGGAAACGCGCCACCGCGTCAAGGAGGCCGCCCGCGCGCTCAACTACCACCCTAACGTCTCGGCCCGCAAACTGGTCTCGGGCCGCTCGGGCATGGTCGGCCTCGTCGTCCCGCAACACCGCGACATGGGCGAGGACGGGATCTTCCTTGAAGTGATCGCCGGGCTATCCGCCCAGTTCTCCGGGCGCGGCATGCAGTTCGTGCTGCATATCATGGCCGAGAACGAGCCCGCGATCCCGGTCTACCAAAAGCTGATCGGCAAGGCGATGCTGGATGGGTTCGTGCTGATCAACCCGCTGGATCAGGACCCGCGCATCGCCTTCCTGCGAAAGGCAGGTATTTCGTTTGTGGTGCACGGCCGCAGCGGCCCGACACAGGACTATCCGTATTTTGACATTGAAAATGAACAACTTGCCTATGATTTGACCGCCCATCTTACCGCTCGCGGACATCGCCGGATTGCGTTCCTGAATGGCATCGCCGGCCTCCACTATGTCACCGAGCGGAACCACGGCTACCGCCGCGCACTGGCAGACGTGGGGGAAAGGCCGCTTGACCATCTTCACCTCAACAGTCTCATGGATGAGGCAAATGGCCTTATTGGCACAGTGCGGCTCTTCTCGGGCGACGCGCCGCGCCCCACGGCGATTGTCTGTGGCAATGTCCGCCTGGCGCGCGGGGTCTATCAGGCGCTGTCCGCGCTTGGCCTTTCGGTACCGGGCGATGTTTCGGTCGTGGCGCATGACGACCAGTTGCCCAGCCTGCGCGCCTCGGCCTTCTTCCCCGCCCTCACCGTCACCAAGGCGCCCCTGCGCGACAGCTGGGAGCCCCTGGCCGACTGCCTTGCCGGGGCAATCGAAGGCAAGCCGCTGTCCACACTGCAACGCATTGGCGACTACAGCTTTATCGAGCGCAATTCGGTCGCCGGAATTCTGCCGTCCCAAAGCGCATCGAATCGTTGACCGAAAGCGCTTTGGAGACTATGTTTTCCGAAACGTTTCGGATTCATCCGGGCGTTTTGCAGCAGAGATTGCACGCCAGCACGGCGGCTTTTGGGAGGAAAACCAATGATGATCATGAAAGGCCGCGCACTCCGCGCGACCGCAACTGCAGCCATGCTCGCCGTCTTCGGCGCGCCGGTCATGGCCGATGAACTTTTCTACGTGTCCGGCGCCGTCGGCAACGCAGTCGAGAACTTCAAGACGCTCGTGAAGCCTTGGGAAGAGGCCACCGGTCACACCGTGACCCTGGTGCCGATGCCTGCTTCGACCACCGACCAGTTCGGCCAGTACCGCCTGTGGCTCGCCGCCGGTGCGACCGACATCGACCTCTACCAGACCGACGTCATCTGGGCGCCGCAGCTGGCCGAGCACTTCGTCGACCTGACCGAGGCCGCAAAGGACCTGGCGCCCCAGCATTTCCCCTCGATCATCGAATCGCAGACCGTGAACGGCAAGCTCGTCGCGCTGCCGATCTTCACCGACGCCCCGGCGCTCTATTACCGCAAGGACCTGCTGGAAAAGCACGGCAAGACCCCGCCGAAGACCTGGGCCGAGCTCGCTGAAACCGCCAAGTTCATCCAGGACGCCGAGCGCGCCGAGGGCAAGGCTGACCTCTGGGGCTTCGTCTGGCAGGGCAACGCCTATGAAGGCCTGACCTGCAACGCTCTGGAATGGGTCAAGTCGTTCGGCGGTGGCCAGATCGTCGAGCCCGATGGGTCGATCTCGATCAACAACGAGAACGCCGCTGCCGCGCTTGAAGCCGCCAAGAGCTGGGTCGGCACGATCTCTCCGGAAGGCGTCCTGGCCTATCAGGAAGAAGAAGCCCGTGGCGTCTGGCAGACCGGCAACGCCGTCTTCATGCGCAACTGGCCCTACGCCTATGGCCTGGGCAATGGCGACGACTCGGCGGTCAAGGGCCTCTTCGGCGTGACCACCCTGCCGGTCGGCAAAGAAGGCGACACCTCGGCTGCAACGCTGGGCGGCTGGAACGTCGCCGTGTCGAAATACTCGACCAAGCAGGAAGCCGCGATCAGCCTGGCCATGTACCTGGCTGGCCCCGAGGCCCAGAAGCAGCGCGCAATCGCTGAATCGAACCTGCCGACGATCATCGCGCTTTACGATGACGCCGACATCGCCGCCGCCCAGCCGATCATCCCGCAGTGGAAGGACGTCTTCCTGAACGCGGTTCCGCGGCCATCGGCTCCGACGCTTGGCAAGTACAACGAAGTCTCGGCCAAGTTCTGGTCGGCCGTGCACAACACGCTCTCGGGCAACGGTTCGGCCGCCGAGAACCTGGAACTGCTTGAGGTCGAACTGACCGACATCAAGGGGTCGGCCTGGTAAGTCCTCCCGGACCTGACTGATCCCATGGCGGGCGGCTTCTGACCAAACGGGGGCCGCCCGCCTTTTCTAAACGGGTCTCGGAGGGGGACCCGACAGGGGAGGGTATCATGGCTACAAATGACGGGGGGCTCAGCCTCTCGCAACAACGCCAGCGCGCGGCCTTCTGGTTCATCGCGCCCATGCTGGCAGCACTGTTCTGCGTGGCCGCCTGGCCGCTTCTGCGCACCTTCTGGTTTTCCTTCACCAACACCACGCTTTCCGACCTTTACGGCGGGGAATTCATCGGCTTCGACAACTATCTGTCGGTCCGGGTGCTGGAGTCGGGCCGCTGGATCTGGCGCGGGACGCTGGTCGATCCGGCCTGGTGGAACGCCGTCTGGAACACCGTGCGCTTCGCCTTCGTCTCGGTTTTCTTCGAGACCGTACTTGGCCTGATCGTGGCGCTTGTCCTCAACGCCGAATTCAAGGGCCGCGGCCTTGTGCGCGCCGCGATCCTGATCCCCTGGGCCATCCCGACCATCGTCTCGGCCAAGATGTGGGCCTGGATGCTGAATGACCAGTTCGGGATCATCAACGACATCATGCTGAACCTTGGGCTGATCAGCCAGAAGATCGCCTGGACCGCCTCGACAGACACCGCCATGTACGCGGTTCTGATGGTCGACATCTGGAAGACCACGCCCTTCATGGCGCTTCTGATCCTCGCGGGCCTGCAGATGGTGCCGCGCGACATCTACGAGGCCGCCCGGATCGACGGGGTGAACCCGGTCAAGGTGTTCTTCAAGATCACCCTGCCCCTGATCCGCCCCGCGCTGATGGTTGCCATCATCTTCCGGATGCTCGACGCGCTCAGGATCTTCGACCTGGTCTACGTCTTGACCCCGAACTCGGCCGCCACCAAGACCATGTCGGTGATCAGCCGCGAGAACATGATCGACTTCGACAAGTTCGCCTATGGCGCGGCACAGTCGACACTGCTCTTCGCGATCCTCGCTGTCTTCGTCTCTGCCTACATCTGGCTGGGCCGTGTCGACCTTTCCGGGGAGGGCCAGAAATGACCGCTCAGAAACTACTCTCGACCATCGGCTTCTACGCGCTTGTCGTGGTGATCGTGGTCTTCTCGGTCTTCCCATTCTACTACGCGATCATCACCTCTTTCGCGACGGGAACCGAGCTTTTCAAGGTCTCCTACTGGCCGGCCACGTTCAACCTGGCGAACTATGAATCCGTCCTCGGCGGCCGCAACTTCCCGCGGTCGATCCTGAACTCGGTCTTCATCGCCACGCTGACCGTTACTTTCGCCCTCTTCCTGGCGGTCACGGCCAGCTACGCGCTTGCGCGGGTCCGCTTCCGGGGGCGGGGACTGCTGTTGATGATGATCCTCGCCGTGTCGATGTTCCCCCAGATCGCCGTGCTTGCGGGTCTGTTCGAGCTGATCCGCTTCCTTGGCATCTTCAACACCCCCTGGGCGATGATCCTGTCCTACACGATCTTCACCCTGCCCTTCACCGTCTGGGTGCTGACCACCTTCATGCGCGACCTCCCCGTGGAAATCGAGGAAGCCGCCATCGTTGATGGAGCCACGCCCTGGATCATCATCACCAAGGTCTTCCTGCCGCTTCTCTGGCCTGCCCTGGTGACGACCGGCCTTCTCGCCTTCATCGGCGCCTGGAACGAGTTTCTCTTCGCGCTGACCTTCACCTCGTCGGAAACCACGCGCACGACCCCGGTCGCCATCGCGCTCCTCTCCGGCGCAAGCCAGCAGGAAATCCCATGGGGGCCGATCATGGCGGCTTCCGTCATCGTCACTATCCCGCTGGTCATCCTCGTCCTCATTTTCCAACGCAAGATCGTCGCGGGTCTCACCGCGGGCGGCGTGAAGGGCTGACATCATGGCAAAGATCGAACTGAAGAACGTCACCAAGTCCTACGGCGCCGTGCAGGTGATCAAGGGCATCGACCTTACGATCGAGAAGGGCGAGTTCATGGTCTTCGTCGGGCCTTCGGGCTGCGGCAAGTCCACGCTTCTGCGCCTGATCTCGGGCCTGGAAGAGATCACCACCGGCGACATGCTCTTTGACGGCGAAAGGGTGAACAACCTGATCCCGTCCAAGCGCGGCATCGCCATGGTGTTCCAAAGCTACGCGCTCTATCCGCACATGAAGGTCTATGACAACATGGCCTTCGGGATGAAGCTGGACAAGACCAGCCCCGAGGAGATCAAGAAGCGCGTCGAAGCCGCCGCCAAGCTTCTGCAGATCGACCACCTGCTCGACCGCCTGCCGAAGCAGCTCTCCGGCGGCCAGCGCCAGCGCGTCGCCATCGGCCGCGCCATCGTCCGCGAGCCGAAGGTGTTTCTCTTCGACGAGCCGCTCTCCAACCTGGACGCCGCACTCCGCGTCCAGATGCGGGTCGAGATCGCCCGCCTCCACAGCCAGATCGGCGCCACCATGATCTACGTCACCCACGACCAGGTCGAGGCGATGACGCTCGCCGACCGCATCGTGGTCATGAACAAGGGTGTGGTCGAGCAGGTCGGCACACCGCAGGACGTCTATAACCGGCCGGAATCGACCTATGTCGCCGGCTTCATCGGAGCGCCGGGG
>JAEULQ010000098.1 GCA_016792685.1 Tabrizicola sp.
CGAAGTAACGTGACCCACAAGACAGTGAAGCTGACACCTAGATCATCGGGTCTCCCCTACTAGGCCGATATGCAAAACGTTAGACGCCGATGCGCCCAAACCGCCCGCATATCCCTTCATATTCCAGCAATGTCAAAGAGCGCGGACACAAAACACGCAGCACACCAGAACTTCTGGCGTAACTGCCATCTTGCCTCCAGAGATTTCGCGGCGTTTCACCACCGCTTCCGATCCTTCCCGCCGCCGTTTCCAGCACCGTTCCGTTTCGGTGAGGGGGCTTTTAGTCCCGGGCCTCGGGACCCGCAAGCAGAAAATGACGGGAAGATGACAATTTTTTCCGAAACCCCATCTTCTCGATCAAAATCAAGGCGTTACTTCACGCCATCCGCCATCTGGAAGGGGTCGTGCGTCACCCTGCCCCCTGCGATTGTCAGCGCGATTCCCGTTTGCCCGACCCTGTCGGCCGGAATCGCCTCGATATCCCCGTCGATCAGCACCAGATCAGCCGCAAGGCCCGCCCGCAGTTTCCCCGTCAACCCCTCCATATGCGCGGCCCAGGCGCCCCCTGCCGTATAGGCGCGCAAGCAATCCATCAGGCCGACCCGCTCATCCCCGGCACCTTCATAGGGCACCCGGGTCAGCGCCGCCTGGATCCCGCGCATCACGCTGACATCCGTCACCGGCCAGTCCGAGGCGAAGGCCAGCGCGGCACCGTGGTCGGCGAGCGTCTTCGTAAGATAGGCATCCTTCCAGCGGTGCTTGTGGAAGACATGCTCCATCGTCGACATCGGGAAATCCATCGCCCCCGGTGGATGCGGCGGCTGGACGCTGGCCGTGATCCCCAGCGCCCCGAGCCTTGGCACGTCGGCCCGGTCGATCAGCTCGATATGCTCGATCCGGTGGCGCAGGTCGGGCCGACCGGCAGCCTCATAGCCGTCGATCGTCTGCCGCACCGCCCCGTCGCCGATGGCATGGACCGCGATCTGCAAGTCGCGGCGCGAGATTTCACGGCAGATGTCCTTGAACCGCTCCGCCTCGAACAGTGGCGCGCCTCGTTCGGTCGTCCCCGGATAGTCCTGCAGCATATAGGCGGTGCGACTGTCGACGACCCCGTCCTGGAACATCTTGACGAAACCGCTCGTCACCCACTCGCCCTGGAACTCCGCGGCCATCGCCGAAGCCCGTTCCAGTTCCGCCATCTCCATATGCGGCTTGAAGTGGAACGGCACCTTGACCCGCGCGGTCAGCCGACCCTCGGCTTCCATCTCCTTGAGAAGAACGCAGGTGTAGCGGTTGCCGTCCATGTTCACCATCGAGGTGATCCCATGCGCCGCACAATGCGCAAGGCCCGCCGCGACCTTCTCCTTGTCCTTCGCGCGCTGCGCCGCGTCGGGCCAAGGGTCCGGCTCGCCCCCGGTCGCGATCCCCAGTTGCAGGTGCAGATCTCCGGTCAAAGCCAGAACCGGGCTGAAGGCTTCGAACTCCAGAAGCTCCCCCGTCGCCGTCCCGTCCGCACCCATCACCACGACATGGCCCGCAGGCATCGCTGCCCCATGCAGGAGGCCCGCCGCTTGCATGGCGGCCGTATTGGCCCAGACCGTATGGTGATCCGGCGCCATCATCGCGATGGGGCGGTCAGAGATGATCCGATCCAGATCATGCCGGGTGACCGGATGGTCCAGGATCTCGTAGGCCGCCCCCTGTGCCATCAACAGCGGCAACCCGGGGTTCTTCGCCGCGTAATCCCGAAACGCGGCCGCCAGCGCCTCGAACCCCGACACACCGCCCAATTGCAGCTGCGACAACTCGTTGCCGCCGAGCACCAGATGCAGATGGCTTTCCACGAACCCCGGCAGCAGCGTGCGGCCCCCGGCATCCACAACCCGTGTCGCGGGTCCCGCCAGCGCCTCAACCTCTGGCCTGCCCCCGACTGCCAGGATGCGCCCGCTGCCCAAGGCCACTGCTTCGGCCAGAGGACGCGCCTCGTCCATGGTCAGGACCTTGGCATTGGTGATGATCATCTCGGCAGCAGTCATTTTCTGTCTCCAAATATCCTCGGGTCCCGGGGCGAGCCCCCAGGGGTATTCCGTCAGCGCCCCGCGATCCGCTCGGCCATGACGCAAAGCATCTCGAACATCAGGCTGATCCCCAGCCAGGCCGTTCCGCCCGTCGGGTCAAACGGCGGCGAGACCTCCACTAGGTCCGCCCCCACGACGTCCAGCCCCCGAAGCCCCCGCGCCACCTGCAGGGCCTGCCAGCTGTTCGGTCCGCCGACCTCTGGCGTCCCGGTGCCCGGGGCAAAGGTCGGATCGACAAAGTCGATGTCATAGGTGACATAGACCGGCCCGGAACCCACGATCTCCCGGGCTTCGGCCATCACATCTTCCGGCCCCCGCGCATGAAACTCGGCGATCGGGATGATCCGGATGCCGTTTGCTGCCGCAAAGTCCCAGTCCTCGCGGCCATAGGCCGTGCCCCGGATGCCGATCAGGCAATAGCGCTTCGGGTCGATCAGGCCTTCCTCGACCGCGCGACGGAAGGGAGTTCCGTGGTTGTACCGAGACGTTCCGAAATAGATGTCATTGAGATCGGTATGGCTGTCGAACTGGATCATCCCGACCGGCCGCGCCTTTGCCACCGCCCGCAAGATCGGCAGCGAGCACAGGTGATCACCGCCGCCAGTCAGCGGCCTGATCCCTGCGGCGACCACCTTCGAATAGAACGCCTCCATCCGCGCCATCGAATCCATCAGATCGCCCGGATTAGGCGCCACATCCCCTAGGTCGGCACAGCGCGCAAGTTCGAACGGCGCGACCCAGGTCGCACCGTTCATCGCCCGGATCATCGTCGACAGGTCGCGCAGTTGCCGCGGCCCGTGGCGCGGGCCCGGACGGTTGGTCGTCCCCCCGTCCCAGGGCGCGCCGATCAGACCGATCTGCACCTCTGCAAACCGCGGATGGTCAAACGGCACATGCGGCAGCCGCATGAACGTCGGCACGCCGGCAAAGCGCGGCAGATCGAAGCCCGAGACCGGCTGAAAGTAGGATGCTGCCATGATACCCCCTGATTCCTGCGGCATCTGACCATCCCGGCCATCAAATGTCAGCACCCTTGCATCATCGCAGCCGGGGAAAGCTGCCGTCAAAGCACGGCGACCCTTGACCGGGCAGCCATGATCCTTCCTTATCAGCCCAGCCCTTGACCTAAGGATATCGCGATGTTCTCCAAGACTTCCGACCCGACTTCCGCCCCCGTGCCGCGCCCGACCGCGCCGGGCAGCAATTCCGCCCGTTCGGTGCTCGGCGCCGATCTCAAGATCACCGGTGAGATCACCTCGACCGGCTCGGTCGAGATCCTGGGCGAAATCGATGGCAACATCACCGCCAATGGGCTGATCATCGGACAAGAGGGGCGGGTTAAGGGCTCGATCAATGCCCATACGGTCGAGGTGAAGGGCAAGCTTGACGGCAAGGTCGCCTGCGAAAGCTTCACGCTGCGGGCCTCCTCGGCGGTGAAAGCCGACATCACCACGGCCGGCATCGTCATCGAAAGCGGCGCGGTGATCGAAGGACGGTTCCTGAAGGCAAAGGCCTGACGTGTCCGCACGCGTCAAAAGGCAGGATCAGGACGGCGTCGCAACCGTCACGCTGAGCGCACCCGAAACCTTGAACGCCCTTTCAACCGAGATGCTCGAGGCGCTGGCCTCGACCTTCCGGCAGATCGCAGCGGACGACAGCATTCGCGTCGTGATCCTCACAGCCGAGGGCAAGGCCTTTTCGGCAGGGCATGACCTGAAGGAAATGCAAGGCTACCGGACAGCCCCCGATCAGGGGCGCGCTGCCTATCAGGCGCTCTTCGACCGCTGCGCTTCGGTGATGCAGCAGATCGCCACCCTGCCCCAACCCGTCATCGCGGCCGTCCAGGGCGTCGCAACGGCCGCTGGCTGTCAACTGGCCTGTTCCTGCGATCTGATCGTGGCATCCGAGACCTCCCGCTTCGGAGTGAACGGCATCAACCTAGGCCTCTTCTGCTCGACCCCTGCGGTCGCCCTCTCGCGCCGCATTGCCCCGGGCGCAGCATTCGAGCTTCTGACCACCGGGGAATTCCTGTCTGCAGAACGGGCGCAAACCCTGGGCGTCGTGAACCGCCTTGCCGCGCCGGATCGGCTTGCCGACGAGGCTCTTGCCCTGGCCCGCAGCATCGCCGCCAAGGATCCCGCGGCAATTCGCCTTGGCAAGCGTGCCTTTCAGGCCCAGCTCGGCCTGGCCTTGCCCGAGGCCTATGCCGTGGCATCGGAAGTCATGGTCGAAAACGTGCTTCTGCCCGACACCGCCGAAGGCATCCAGGCCTTTATCGACCGCAAGTCACGCTAAGCATAATCCTCTCAGCGGTCTCAGCCGGACACGCTGGCCCGATTGCGCAACAGTGCGACCGCGATTGCCCAACCCGCCACGGCCATGGCCAGACACCCGGCATAGACAGCCGTCGGCCCTCCGTGGGTCAGAATGACTGCGCCAAGCGCCGGAGCCGCCGCGCTTGCCAGGATCGGCGCCATGGCCACCGCACCCGAGATCGTGCCAAAGCCTTCGCGCCCCAGGATCTCGGCGATAAGCACCGGCCGCAGGATCGAGATCAGACCGACTCCCGCCCCCTGCACTACGGCGAAAGCAAAGATGAGCAGCGGCGACAGTCCTGCAAGCCATAGGATCGCGCTGGCCAGAACAACCGCGCCAAGCGAGATCACCGTCGCCCGCGCATTGCCGACCCGCGCCTCGTTGACGAAAAAGAGTAGCCGCCCGGCGACCTGCGCTGGCCCGATGCAGGCGGCCGCCGTCGCTGCCATGCCGGCCCCAGCGCCGCGGTCGGCGAAGAGGGCAAGCACATAAGTGATCAGCACGCCGTGGTTCAGGTAGATCAGCCCGAAAGTCGCTGCCAGCGCCCAGAAGGCCGGTCGCCTGAGCGCCGTCTTCAGCACCCCGGGCGGAGCGGGCAAAGGCTCGGCCCCAGCCCGCGCCTGCCGCCGCAGCGTGCGGACGGCCCAGAGGTTGCAGGGTGTCGCCAGAAGCGTGACGCCAACGAAGATCAGCATGCCGCCCTGGCCGCCGAATAGGACGCCAGCCCAATGCCCCAGGGGAAAGGCGAGCGTTCCGGCGAAGCCTGCGACCAGCGTGACCCGCGTGATCGCCGCCCGCGCCCCGGATCCCAGCCTACGGGTCAGAAAGGCGAAACAGGTCTCGTAAAGGCAACCCGCCTGCGCCACCCCGATCAGCGCCCAGGCAACCAGCCAAGCCGCAGGTGTTGGGGCCAGTCCCAACCCAAGCACACCCAGCGCAGCCAAGACCGGTCCCCAGATCAGCATCTCGCCACCAAGCCCCCGATCGACCAGCCGCCCGGTCAAGACCGTGAGGCTCGCCATGATCAGAAAGGCAAGCGACGGTCCCAGTGCCAGCGTGGCCTTGCTCCACCCCGTCCCGGCCTCAAGCTCGGGAAGAAGCGCGGGAAAGGCATAGTAGGTGCCAACATAGATCAGCGTCTGTCCGCCGGCCAAAGCCCAGATTGCCGGGCCGCGCTCGGTCACAGCCGGTAGATCTCGCCGAACTTGGCTTCCAGATAGTCAAGGAGCGGCCCCTCCGACGGTTCAAACCCGCAGGCACGCTTCACCACGTCGCGCGGCTCGTAAAGCGCGCCATGACGCTGAAGCCGGTTGCGCAGCCAGCCCGTCGCGGCGCTGACATCGCCCTTGGCCATCTGCAGGTCCAGACCCGGCACTTCAGCCCGCAGCGCCTTGACCAGACACCCCGCATAGACGTTGCCGAGCGTATAGGTCGGGAAATAACCGAATAGCCCGCAAGACCAATGCACATCCTGCAGCATGCCGTTCGAGGGCCGGTCCACCGCCACGCCGAAATCCGAACGGAAGCGTTCATTCCAGGCGGCCTCAAGATCTTCGACGTCGAGGGTGCCCCGGATCAGCGCACGTTCAAGATCAAAGCGCATCATGACATGCAGGTTGTAATGCACTTCATCGGCTTCGGTGCGGATATAGCCCGGATGCACCCGGTTCACGGCCCGATAGAAACCTTCGGCATCGTCGACCCCGAAGTCGCCGAAGATCTCGCGCATCCGGCCATAAAGCCAGCCCGTGAAGGCGCGGCTGCGGCCAAGCTGGTTCTCGTAGGACCGGCTCTGGCTTTCGTGCACCCCCATCGATACGCCCTGCCCGATCGGCGTCAGCGCATAAGCCGGATTCACGCCCTGCTCATAGGCGGCATGTCCAACCTCGTGGATGGTCGAGTAGAAGCAGTTGAAAGGGTCCGTCTCGGATACCCGTGTGGTGATCCGCACGTCATGGCCCGAACCCGAACTGAAAGGATGCACTGCAAGATCGACGCGGCCCCGCGACCAGTCATAGCCGAAGACCGTCGCCAGCTCGCGCGACAAGGCCAGCTGCGCCTCGCCCGCGAAGGTCCCGACAACCCCTTTCGGGGCCGCTGATCCCAGTACCTTTTCCCGCAGCGCCACCAGTCTGGGCCGCATCGCGTCGAACATCGCAGCGATCTCTGCGCCGGTCATCCCCGGTTCGTAATCGTCGACCAGCGCGTCATAGGGGTCGCCGCCCGCGGCCAGCGCAGCACCTTCCGCACGTTTCAGGTCCACAACCTTGCGCAAGGTCGGCAGGAACCCGGCCACGTCTTCCTTCGCACGGCACTCTGCCCAGACCCCTTGCGCCAGCGACATCGTCGTTGCGATCTCTTCGGCCAGCTTCGCCGGGACCTTCATCGTCCGCGCATAGGACCGGCGGATCAGGCGCAGCTGCGCCTCGCCCACCGCATCGGGTGCCTTTGCCGCTGCCAGCCAGTCCGCCAGACGGGGATCTGTCCGCCGCGCATGCAGCACGCCTTCCAGCGCGCCGATCTCTTCCGCCCGCTGCCCAGCCGAACCTTCCGGCATCACCGTTTCCTGATCCCAGCCCAGCCGACCGGCGACCTGTGCCAATGCCTCGGTCTGGCGCTGGAACGCCATCAACTCGTCAAACGCATTCATGCCGTACCTTCCCGGATCGACCCCGCCACGGGGTATTGCGAAAGATGCCGCGCCCGAAGGATCAGCACCCAAAGGATCACCGCACCGATCTGGTGGGTGATCGCGACGTGAACATGCGCGACCGTCAGAACTGTCGCGATGCCAAGGGCCATCTGGACGACCATCATGCCCATGACCTGATGGAACGCCATCTGCGTCGCCTGATAGCTGGACTTCCGGCCCCGCAACCAAACCACGACGCCAAAGGCGAACAGCAGGTAGCCCGACATGCGGTGGATGAACTGCACAAGGCCGGGGTTCTCAAAAAACGCATGCCAGACCGGCAGCGTGCCCCCGTTGCCGTCAGGCACATAGAACGCATCCGCCGGGAAGAACTGCCCGTTCATCAGCGGCCAGGTCGGAAATGCCCGGCCAGCGTCGATCCCTGCCACCAATGCGCCAAGAACGATCTGCAGGAAGGCAAAGTGCATCAGGCCCGTGGACAGGCTGAAGAGCTTCGCCTCCCGCCCCCGCCGCGCCGTCATCAGCTCGGCCTCGCTTCGCCCGAGAAGGAAGACATACCAGGCCAGGAACCCGAGGATCACGAACGCCAGCCCCAGATGCGTGGCAAGTCGGTAGGACGCCACGTCCAGCATTTCACCTTCCAGCCCGGAAGAGACCATCCACCAGCCGATCGCCCCCTGCAGGCCGCCGAGCGCACCCAGCAGCAGCAAGCGCCCGGTCCAGCCCGGAGGGATCTGGCGGGCCACGACAAAGCCCAGGAAGCCCACTGCCCAGACGAGGCCAATCACCCGTCCGAGCTGGCGATGACCCCATTCCCACCAGTAGATGGTCTTGAACTCCGATAGGCTCATTCCCTTGTTCTGCAACTGGTATTCAGGGATCGCCTGATATTTCTCGAACTCCGCCTGCCAGCTGGCGTCATCCATCGGCGGCAAGGCGCCCGTCACCGGCTTCCATTCCGTGATCGACAGTCCGCTGTCCGTCAGCCGGGTCAGACCACCCACCACGATCATTGCCGCGACCAGCAGAAACAGGGCCACCAGCCAGAGCCGGATGCCCGCCCGCGCGCCCTTGGGCCGGGCGTCTATACCGCCGCCCACCGGCGGAACCGGCGCCTTTCGGCCGTCATCGACCTCTTCGAAGATGCTGCGCTTTCCCGCCATCGCTCACCCTTTCGTCACGCGCCGGACACTAGGCCCGCCCTCCCCCGCCTTCAAGGCCCTGCGGCATCGCGGCATGCCGCTCATCGATGCCTTCGTCACTCCCGCCCCCGGGAGGCCCGGCCCACGACGAGGAAACGAAGTCGAACGAGGAGGAGCCCCGAAAGCTTGAGCATCCCAGCCGCTTCCTGTATCCCCGCCTTTTGACCCCTGCCCGAAAGCTGCGCCGCATGAAATTCCTCGACCTCGCCAAAGTCTATATCCGCTCGGGCGGCGGCGGGGCCGGCTGCGTCTCGTTCCGGCGCGAGAAATTCGTCGAATTCGGTGGGCCGGACGGCGGCGACGGCGGCCATGGCGGCTCGGTCTGGGCCGTGGCGGTCGAGGGACTGAACACCCTCATCGACTACCGCTACCAGCAGCATTTCTTCGCCAAGTCCGGCCAACCCGGCATGGGCAACCAGAAGACCGGCAAATCCGGGGACGACATCGTCCTGAAGGTTCCGCTCGGGACCGAGATCCTGGACGAGGACGAGGAGACCGTGCTCGCCGACCTGACCGAGCCCGGCCAGCGGGTCTGCCTGGCCGAGGGCGGCAACGGCGGTTGGGGCAACCTGCGCTTCAAATCCTCGACCAACCGGGCGCCCGCGCGGGCTAACCCCGGTCAGGAAGGCATCGAACGCACGATCTGGCTTCGGCTCAAGCTCATCGCCGACGCAGGCCTCGTGGGTCTGCCCAACGCCGGGAAATCCACCTTCCTCGCCGCCGTCTCGAACGCCCGGCCGAAGATTGCCGATTATCCGTTCACCACCCTCGTCCCGAACCTCGGCGTCGTCGGGATCGACGGACATGAATTCGTCATGGCCGACATCCCCGGCCTGATCGAGGGCGCCTCGGAAGGCCGCGGCCTCGGTACCCAGTTCCTCGCCCATATCGAGCGGTGCAAGGTCCTCCTCCACCTCGTCGACGGCACGTCCTCGACCATCACCAAGGACTACCGCACTATCGTGACCGAGCTTGAGGCCTATTCCGACCTCCTTGGTGACAAGCCCCGTATCGTGGCGCTGAACAAGACCGACGCGATGGATGCGCGCCAGATCACCGACCGCCGCCGTGCACTGGAGAAAGCCTCCGGCGGGCCCGTGCATGTCATCTCCGGCGTCTCCGGCAGGGGTCTGCCGGACGTCCTCCGCGCGCTTTACGCCACCATCCACAGCGAGGCCCCGAAAGAGGAGCCCGGCCCATGGCAGCCCTGAGCGAGACCCTTTCGGCCCCCGATATCCGCGCGGCCAAGCGCCTGGTCGTCAAGATCGGCTCGGCCCTTCTGGTCGACCGCAAGACCGGGCTGAAGCAGAACTGGCTTTCCGCCCTCGCCCTGGACGTGGCCGAAGCCAAGACCCGTGGCACCGATGTGGTCCTCGTCTCCTCCGGCTCCATCGCGCTTGGACGCAAGGTCCTTGGCCTGCCCGAGGGCGTCCTGACCCTGGAGCAATCCCAGGCCGCCGCCGCCGTCGGCCAGATCCGCCTCGCCCGCGCCTATGAGGAAGTCCTGGCCCCCCACGGTATCACCACCGCACAGGTGCTGGTGACGCTGGAGGATACCGAAGACCGCCGCCGCTATCTCAACTCCCGCGCGACGATGGAAACCCTCCTCGGCCTCGGCGTCGTGCCGATCGTGAACGAGAACGACACGGTGGCCACCGACGAAATCCGCTTCGGCGACAACGACCGCCTCGCCGCCCAGATCGCCGTGACCGTGGGCGCGGATCAGCTGATCCTCCTCTCGGACGTCGACGGCTTCTATACAGCCAACCCCAAGGAAGACCCCTCTGCCACCCGCTTCGACGTGGTCGAAACGATCACCCCCGAGATCGAGGCCATGGCGGGTGACCCGATCTCCGGCCTCTCCAAAGGCGGCATGAAGACCAAACTGCTCGCCGCCAAGACCGCCGTCGCCGGCGGTTGTGCCATGGCAATCATGGAGGGCTCGGTGCTGCGGCCGCTGAAGGCCTTGGCCGAGGGCGCAGAGCGGACCTGGTTCACTTCCGCCGCCGACCCCCAGGTCGCCCGGAAGCGCTGGATCAACGCAATGAAGCCGAAGGGTGAGCTGACGCTGGACGCTGGAGCCGTCGCCGCGCTGAAAGCCGGGAAAAGCCTCCTCCCCGCGGGCGTGACCAAGGTCACGGGCAGTTTTGGCCGCGGTGAGCCGGTGGCGATCCTTTCCCCTGAAGGCGTGGTTCTCGGCAAGGGCCTTGTCCGCTATACTTCCGCCGAGGCCCGCAAGATTGCCGGGCACCGCTCGGGCGAGATCGAGGCGATCCTCGGCTACCAGGGCCGCGCCGCGCTGGTGCATCGAGACGATATGGTGGTTTGAAGGCCCAAATTCCTTCGAAGGAATTTGCAAAAGTTTTCGAAAACTTTTGCGCAAACTGAGACGGAGCGAGAACATGGACGGCCAATTCACCGATCTGATGAGCGACATCGGCCAGAAGGCCCGCGCGGCCGCAGCCGAACTTGCCTTCGCCTCCTCCGAACGCAAGGCCGTGGCGCTGATCTCGGCCGCCGAAGCGGTCTGGCGGCGGCGGCAGGAAATTCTTGACGCAAACACGCTCGACCTCGATGCCGGGACCGCAAAGGGCCTGTCGCCGGCCATGCTCGACCGCCTGAAACTTGACGAGAACCGCCTGCGCGGGATTGTCGATGCGCTCCGCCAGATTGCCGAGCAAAAGGACCCGGTCGGCCGGGTGCTGGCAGAATGGGACCGGCCGAACGGCCTGCACATCCAGCGCGTGGCGACCCCCTTGGGCGTCATCGGCGTGATCTATGAAAGCCGCCCCAACGTGACCGCCGATGCGGGCGCGCTCTGCCTCAAATCCGGCAATGCCGTGATCCTGCGCGGTGGCAGCGAAAGCTATGAGACCTCCGAGGCGATCCATTCCTGCATGGTCGAGGGGCTGAAGGCTGCGGGCCTGCCCGAAACCGCGATCCAGTTCGTGCCCACCCGTGACCGCGAGATGGTCACCGCCATGCTGCAGGCGACCCAGTGGATCGACGTCATCGTCCCCCGCGGTGGCAAGGGACTTGTGGGCCTTGTCCAGCGCGAGGCGCGGGTGCCGGTCTTTGCGCACCTGGAAGGCATCTGCCATGTCTATGCCGACCGCGACGCCGATCTGGAAAAGGCCCGCCGCGTGGTCCTGAACGCCAAGACCCGCCGCACAGGCGTCTGCGGATCGGCCGAATGCCTGCTGATCGACTGGCAGTTCTACACCAAGCATGGTGGCATCCTGATCGAGGACCTGCTGAAAGCTGGCGTCGAGGTCCGCACCGAAGGCGAGCTTCTGAAAATCCCAGGCACCGTCAGGGCCAAACCTGAGGATTTCGGCCGCGAGTTCCTTGACATGATCATTGCGGCCAAACTCGTTGACGGGGTGGACGAAGCCATCGCCCATATCCGCCGCTACGGCTCGAACCACACTGAAAGCATCCTGACCGAAAACGACGCGACCGCTGCCCGCTTCTTCGAACGGCTCGACAGCGCGATCCTGATGCGCAACGCCTCGACCCAGTTCGCCGACGGCGGCGAATTCGGCATGGGCGCGGAAATCGGCATCGCCACAGGCAAGATGCATGCGCGTGGCCCGGTGGGCGCCGAGCAACTGACGAGCTTCAAGTATCTGGTGACGGGCGACGGGACGATCAGAACGTAAGCTTGATCGTCGTCTCGCCAATCTCGGTGATCAGTCGCCGTCCCTGACGGGCCAGCTCATCCGGCACCAGCGCGAAATGCACCTGGTTAGCGCCGATTTCCGCCGGCGCGCGCGGCTCGGTCAGGACCTCCCACAGCGCGGGGTCGACCCGCAGCCTCGGCGCTTCGGCCAGGATCGACCATCCCGCCTCACCCTTTGCAACCTGCACCTTGCCGCCATAGGCCATGGCGCTTTCTAGACACTGGAGCAACAGGAAGGCCAGCCGCACCTCGCGGCGCGCAAGGTCACCGGGGCTGGTCCACATATAGCTGATCCGCCCTCCGCGCCCCAGATCACCGAGGATCGCTGCCACTTCCGACCGGGCGATCCGCTGGTCGCTGGAGGCCTGGCCAAAACAGACCCGGAAGAACCGGATGCGCGCATTTGCATTGGCCACGCTTTCCGAGATCAGCGCCATTTCCGGCCGCGTGCCCCCAGGCTCCATCGCCAGAAGCTCCACCCCGTTGCCTATCGCCCCGATCGGGCTGATAAGATCATGGCAGATACGTGAGGCGATCAGGGCGGCGAGGTCGGGCTTGTCTTGCATGGATGAACCGGGGCGAAAGGGCGAGGAATGGCGGCACTTCTGGAACCGGGCATGCTGGTGCGCCACCCGGATCAGGCAGATTGGGGTCTGGGTCAGGTACAGTCGAACATTGACGGCAAGGTAACAGTGAACTTCGAGCACACGGGAAAAGTCGTGATCGACAGCAAGCGCATCTTCCTTGTGCCGGTGGCGGATCCGTTTCTCCCATAGTGCGAATTCGGGGGCGAAACTCAACCGGGAATTGCTTACAAAACCTCCGGCAGCACAGACGGTTGCAAAGCCGCCGAGGCGTGTCTAAGTGAAACCTGCCGGAAGCCACGCCAAAGTCCGCGATCCAAGCCGATGACAGCCGAAGAGACCCCCTACGCCGTGCGGCTGGCGACCACGCCCGAGGACATGACAGCGGCGCATCGGCTTCGCTATCAGGTCTTCATCGAGGAACTCGGCGGCAGCGGGCCCCTGGTCGACCATGCCGCGCGGCTGGAACGCGATGCATTTGACCCCTACTTCGACCACCTGATCCTTGTCGACCGGCGGATCGACCCCGCGAGTTGCACCCATGTGATCGGCGCCTATCGCGTGCTGCCCTTGGATCGCCGTGCCGCGGCGGGCCGCTTCTATTCCGAAACCGAATACGACCTTGGCCCACTTCTCGCCTCGGGTCGCAGGCTGCTGGAGCTTGGCCGCTCCTGCGTCCATACCGATCATCGCGGCGGAACCTCGATGTTCCACCTCTGGAACGGGCTCGCCGAATACGTGCTGGAGCGCGGGATCGAGGTGCTGTTCGGGGTGGCAAGCTTTCACGGCACCGACATCGCGACATTGGCCGAACCGCTGTCCTACCTTCACCACCACCATCTTGCCCCGCCCCAGATGCGGGTCCGCGCCCTGCCCCCGCACCGCCAGGACATGAACCTGATCCCGGCCGACCGTCTGGACCGCAAGGCCGCGATGGCCGCCACACCAGCGCTCATCAAGGCCTATCTCCGGCTCGGCGGCTTTGTCGGCGACGGCGCCTGGATCGACCACGATTTCAACACCACCGATGTCTGCCTGGTTATGGACACAGGCCAAATGTCGGCCCGGCACCGCGATTTCTACGTCCGCAAGAAGGCCCCCGCATGACGGGCTGGGAACATGTCCCGCCGCCGCCCCTGCGCATTTCTCCGTTGGGTTGGCTGCGCGTGCTCTGGCGCGGGACGCTGGTCGGTTCGCTCACCTATGGTGGGCTGCTCCTCCTCCTTCTGATCAGGCTGGTGGAATGGCCGCTTTTCGGCCAGGCACGGCCAGTCACTCCGCATATCACCAAGTTCGTCTGCCGCAACGCACTGCGCATCATGCGGCTGCCGCTCATCATCCACGGCCGGCCCATGACCCACTCTGGTGCCATTGTTGCCAACCATTCCAGCTGGCTTGACGTCTTCGTCCTGAACGCGGCCCAGACCATCTATTTCGTCGCCAAGGCCGAAGTCGCCGCCTGGCCGCTGATCGGCTGGCTGGCCCGCGCTACGGGGACCGTCTTCATCGCTCGCAAGGGCACCGAAGCCAAGAAGCAGCAAGACATCTTCGAATCCCGGCTTCAGGCCGGCCACCGCTTGCTCTTCTTCCCCGAGGGCACCTCGACCGACGCGATCCGGGTTCTTCCGTTCAAGAGCACCCTCTTCCAGGCCTTCTTTTCGCCGGCGCTGGAGCGGACAATGCATATCCAGCCAGTGACCGTGGTCTTCCACGCGCCCGAGGGCGAGGATCCACGGCACTATGGCTGGTGGGGCGACATGGACTTCGCGAGCCACCTGCTGAAGACACTTGCGACTGCGAAACAGGGCCGGGTCGAAGTGACCTTCCACCCCGAGGTGCCGGTCGACGCGTTCGAGAACCGCAAGGCTTTGGCCCAGCATTGCGAACGGGTGATCCGGACAGCCCATGTCCATGCCGCCAACTGATGATTAGGGTAGGAATCACCGCCTACCCCACTGCAGGTCACCGCAAACGACGCAGCAGATCCAGGCTTGGTTTACCCGTCACCGGCAGCCCGACGCTTGCCTGATAGGCGCTGATCGCAGCCTCGGTCTTGGCCCCGATGACCCCGTCCGTGCCGCCGGTATCGAATCCCGCCGCCGTCAGCCGCTCCTGCAACGCCTGCCGGTCGGCCTTGGTCATCCCCGCCGCATCCGGCCCGAAGCTTGCCTGCACTGCCCCCCGACCCAGAAGCCGGTCCGACAGATGCCCGACCCCGATCGCATAGTTCTGCGCGTTGTTGTAACGCAGGATCGTCGCGAAATTCTGGGTCAGCAGGAAATAGGGCCCGCCGCCATCGATGATCGACCCGCCCGCGAGCGCGCCGCCAGACGCCGACCGCACGCCCAGCGCCTGCCAATCTGCCGCCGACTTGCCCTTGCCGCGGCCCAGATGCCCGGAGTTGAAGTTGCCCGGCAAGGTAACCTCCATCCCCCAGGGCAGGCCAGGGGTCCAGCCCGACCGCGCAAGATAGGCCGCCGTCGAGGCCAGCGCATCGGTCGGGTCCTCGCTCCAGATATCCCGCCGCCCGTCGCCGGTGAAATCCACCGCGAAGGCAAGGTACGAGGTCGGGATGAACTGGGTATGCCCCATCGCCCCGGCCCAGCTGCCGGTCATGCTTGCGGGCGAGACATCCCCGGCCTGCAGGATCTTCAGCGCCGCGATCAGCTGGCTCTCGAAGAACTCGCCGCGACGCCCGTCATAGGCCAGCGTCGACAGCGCCGAGACCACCGGCACATTTCCGCGCCGCGTCCCGAAAAAGCTCTCCAGCCCCCAGACCGCCGCCACGACATGGCCCTCGACCCCGTAGCGGCTTTCGATGGCCTGCAGCGTCCCGCCGTACTGTGCGAATTTCTGACGGCCAAGCGCCACCCGCTCATCTGAGGCCGCGATGTTCAGGTAATCTTCAAGCGTGCGGGTGAATTCGGTCTGGTTTCGGTCCTTCTCGACGACTTCGGGAATGAACCCTGCCCCCCGGAACGCCGCATCAATCGTCGCCTGACTTATCCCGCGGCTGGCAGCGCGCCCCTTGAACCCCTCGACCCAGGCGTCCCAGCCTGCATTCGGCACCGCCCTCGGCGCAGGATCCGGCGCACGATAACCGCCGCCGCCCGACCGCCCGGAGGAAGCACAGGCCGACAGGAACGCCGCCGCCCCCGTCAGCAGCGCAGTCCGCCGCGTGAAACCGTTCAATAAGAATGCCTGTTGCATGTGATCGCCTGACAACTGTTCTTGTTATGCCACCATGATACAGGCAGGCGGTGTCAGGCCAAGGGCACAAGCGCAAGCTGGGCAAGAATGCCCGCCCAACCCGTTAGCCCAAAGTGAACATGGTGAACGGTCCCTGAATAGCCACAGCCAACACATTGAAATCCTTGACCCGGCTAAGCTGTCCCAGCGCGGACAGCCCGCCTCAGTCACCCTGCTTTTTCAACTTGAAGGCGATCTGTCGCAGCATCCCGTGGAAAGTCTGAACCTCGGCTCGGGTCAGCCCCAGCCGTCCCCACATGTTCCGCAGGTTCGCCTTCATCCCCTCTACCTTCGTCTCCGGAAAGAAGAACCCGGCCGCATCCAGCCGCTCCTCGAAATGGTCGGCCAGCCGGTCCACTTCCTCCCGGTTTGCGAAATCGGTCCGGGCCAGTTCCATGACCGACGGCGCCACCTCACCCGCCTGCCGCTGCCATTCATAGCCAAGAAGCAGCACACATTGCGCGAGGTTCAGCGACGGGAAATTCGGGTTGACCGGGACCGTCACGATCGCA
This sequence comes from Tabrizicola sp., assembly GCA_016792685.1. Lineage (GTDB taxonomy): Bacteria > Pseudomonadota > Alphaproteobacteria > Rhodobacterales > Rhodobacteraceae > Tabrizicola. The sequence continues at coordinate 16,277 of JAEULQ010000098.1, forward strand.
TTTGCCCGGATGATGTCCTCGTTCTCAAGCCCGGCACGCTCCGGCCCGAAAAGGACGCCGACCCGCTTGCCCGCAGCTCCCATTGCCCGGGCCATCTCCATCGCCCGCTCCGGGGTCACGACCTCCTTGACCAGCTCCCGCCCCCGCGCCGTGGTGGCGAAGACAAAATCGCAATCCGCGATCGAGGACGGCAAGTCCTGGAACAGTCCCGCATGGTCCAAGAGGCGCCCCGCCCCGGAGGCCATCGCCACTGCCTTCGGGTTCGGCCAGCCGTCGCGCGGCCCGACGACCCGCATCCGCTCCAATCCGAAGTTCAGCATCGCCCGGGCGGCCGCGCCGATATTCTCGCCCATCTGCGGACGCACGAGGATGAAGACCGGAGGGATCATGCGTCACCTTTGCCAAAAGCCCGTCCGCCAGATAGGCTAGCTGCGGACCCCTGACAAGGAGCGCCGCCATGGCCTTTGACCCGGGACTGGCCGAACTGCTGCGCAGCTCTCTCGCCGACGAGCCCTTCAGCGAGACCCGGATGTTCGGCGGCATCGCCTTCATGCTCAACGGCCACATGCTCTGCGGTGTCCACAAGGGCGGCGTGATGGTGCGGGTAGGCAAAGAGAATTACGCGGACGCGCTGGCCCAGAAAGGCGTCGCCCCGATGCTTTTCACCGGCAGGCCGATGGTCGGGATGGTGGACGTCGCCGACACGATCGTGGCCGAGGATGACTTGCGGGGCCGGCTTCTGGACATGGCCTTGGCCTCGAACAAGGCGATGCCGCCAAAGGCCCCGAAGCCACCCAAGGTAGCCAAGCCGAAGAAAGGCTGATAGAGGGGCCGCCAGACCCTTGCCGGAGCCCAAGATGGCCGCTGACGACCGCCCGCAGATCACACTGATCACGCCCCCCGCCTTTGACCCCGAAGTCTTCTCCGACCGTATCGCTCGCGTGCTTGACGGGGTGGACGTTGCCTGCCTGCGGCTTTCGCTTGGCACGAAGGACGAGGACATCCTGATGCGTGCCGCCGATGCCGCGCGCGAAGCCGCCCACGCCCGCGACGTGGCCGTGGTGATCGACAATCACCTGATCCTGGCCGAACGACTGGGCCTTGACGGTGTCCACCTGACCGACGGGTCACGCAATGTCCGCAAGGCGCGCAAGGACATCGGCGCGGATGCCATCGTCGGCGCCTTCTGCGGCACGTCCAAGCATGACGGCATGACGGCCGGAGAGGCCGGCGCCGATTACGTAAGCTTCGGCCCGATCGGGGCAACTGCGCTTGGCGATGGCAGCCAGGCCCCGTTCGAGCTCTTCGAATGGTGGTCCGAAGTGATCGAGGTCCCGATCATCGCTGAAGGTGCGCTCACGGCCGAGCTGGTCGCCAAGTTCGGCCCCGTCACCGACTTCTTCGCCGTGGGCGAGGAAATCTGGAGTGCCGAAGACCCGGTCGCCGCTCTGAAAGCGTTGCTGGCACCCCTCGGTTGACCCGCTCGTCGAAGGTCGAGCCTTGCTCAGGCACCAAAGTCTTCGCGTGTCAGGCTCTGGCGGAGGAGCGGGCGCGACCGACCCAGGGCGCGGCAATGCGCCTCCTCCAACCCGACTGTCACGAAGCCGAGCTTGCGGTGGACGGCGGCCGAAGCTCGGTTGTCGGCGAAGTAACCTGACCGGATGGACCCCGCCTCGCCCGCAGCGAAATGGGTCGCGATGACCGCGCGAGCGGCCTCGGTCACATAGCCCCTGCCCTGCCGGTCCGGTGCGATCCAGAAACCGAGTCCGGGATCAAGGCTGATCCCGCCCGCATGGCCGTCTCCATCCAGAATTGACCAATGGAAGCCGGGACGGGCCAGCGCCAGATAGGCGGCGAAGTCCTCTGGCCCGTAAGGATGCGGAACGACCGTCAGGTAGCGGCTGGCCTTCAGGTTGCCCACACCGGCAATCACGGCATGGGCATCCTCTGCCTGCACCGGGCGCAGCAAAAGCCGCGCCGTCCGCAGGACAGCGCGGCTCATGTGATCCATGGCGTCAGTCCAGCTTGCGGATGTAGGTCCAGGTCGGCACGTTCTCGCTCCGCGCGACCGAAAAGCTTTCAGCGTCACCCAGGTACTGGAAACCGGCGTTGGTCAGCACGCGTGCCGAGCCCGGATTGTCCTGGAAGGCTTCGGCAAACATGGTGCAGTTCTTCTGAGGGTTCGCCGTCACCAAAGCCTGGACCGCCTCGGACGCAATGCCGTGGTTCCAGAACGCCGGGGCGACCCAGAAGGCGACTTCGGACTGGTTGCGGTCCATCTTCTTGAGCGAGATCACGCCCAGCACTTCGGGCAGGTTCGACCGCGAGCCGTCCATCACCCAGATGTCTTCCTCCGAGCCCGCCGCCATGGCACGGGCGCAGAAAGCCTCGGCCGCGCCGGGAGGCAGCGGGTGGGGGATACCCTGGGTCGCCTCGGCCACGCGTTTGTCGCCCGCATAAAGCGCGAAAAGCCCGGCGTCGGACTTGCGGACAGGACGCATCGCAAACCGCTCGGTCGGAATCTCGACCTGCGGGACGATCTTCTCCAGGATCATGGCTTCCCTCCTTTGAAGCGCATGTGGGGATTGTCGGTTACCCGCGCAATCGCCCGATTGTTTGTCCCTTTCACGGTCACGTCATGGCAAAGCGCCACATTCGCACCGGAGCAGGGTCCGGAAACGAGAAAGGGGACCGGCCCTTCGGCCGATCCCCCATCTACAATCTGATTGTAAAGGTTCGGCTTACTCGGCTGCCTCCTGGGCGGGAAGAACCGAAATGAAGGTGCGGCCTTTGAGGCCCTTCTTGAAGGTCACGCGGCCTTCGACCGTTGCGAAGATCGTATGGTCGGTGCCCATGCCCACGCCTTCGCCCGGGAACCAGGTGGTCCCGCGCTGACGGCAGATGATGTTGCCGGGAATGGCATGCTGGCCGCCGAAAAGCTTGACGCCCAGGCGACGACCGGCGCTATCGCGACCGTTGCGGGACGAACCGCCTGCTTTCTTGTGTGCCATGGGGTGTTACTCCTTCGCGACAGCGGCCTTGGCGGCACGCTTCGGTTTCTCGGCCGGGGCCGCAGCCTTGGCACCCGGGGCTTCATGCGCGGCACGGCGGGCGGCAACGGTGCCGACAGCTGCCTTGACGCCCGACTTGTCGCCGCCCGAGGCCAGAACCTCGGTCACGCGGACCAGCGTCAGATGCTGGCGGTGGCCCTTGGTGCGCTGGCTGGAGTGCTTCCGGCGACGCTTGACGTAGTGGATGGTCTTTTCGCCCTTGATCTGGTCGATGACCTCGGCCTGGACGGCCGCGCCCTTGACCATCGGCGCGCCAACAGTGGTGCCGACCATCAGGATGTCGTTGAACTGGATCTTGTCGCCAGCTGCAGCATCAAGCTTTTCAACACGCAGGACGTCACCCGCCTGCACCTTGTATTGCTTGCCGCCGGTCTTGAGGACCGCAAACATGGGTCTTTCCTTCTCTTGCTCCGCGCCCTGTGGCCCCCTTGCGGGCGTTTCGGAGTTGCCTCCGCCTCGGACAGCGCGCCCTGTCAGGCGTCATGAATGAATAGCCCAGGCCGAGAGTCGCCCCTCAGCCCAGGATGCGCGCTTATGCTTCGAAGCCGTGAGGCTGTCAAGCCGGGCCGCTCAGATATCCCGACCCTGCATTGCAATGCCCGCAGCCCGCCCCAGGTCATAGGAAACCTGACGAAACACCGCGTCGAACGCCGTGAACAGCGCCGCATTCAACCGCTGCCCGGCCGAGCTTTCGCTGAAGGTGACATAGGCTTCCAGCTCGGCCTCGGACAGGGGGTCATAGGCCAGACCAAGATAGGCCAAAAGCCAGGAATTGGTGTCTTCGCGAATCTGCCCTTCCTGCGCCCAGACATCCGACATGATCTGGTCCTCGGGCATCGGCTGACCATAGGCCCCCGTGCCCGACAGACCCTTCATGAAGGCAAGATTGCCAGAAAGGGCGCCCGCGACATTCATCTCCAGCAGATCACCGGCCTCGATGAAGCGGCGGATCTGGGCAAGCTTCGGATCGCGCTTGGCCGAGCGCCGGTCAGCGGCAACGCGGGCGGCCTCTTCCGAGGCGGTGTCCAGGAAGGCCCGCCGGGCATCGATTTCCAGGCCGACGATCCGCTGGCCTAGATCCGATCCGAAAAAGCCGATGATCTCGGCCAGCGCTTCGGGATCGGTTGCCAGTTGCGTTTCAAGTGCCGCCGCGAAGTCCTTATGAAGTTTTTCCACGTCGTAGATTGCCGAGACCGCCTCTTGCCATCCCGGCCCTCCGCCCGAGGGGAACATGTCAGCTTCCAGTGTCTTGCCATGCGCAACGCCTTCTTCGGCCATGATGGCAAACAGGTCTTGGAAGCGCATTGTCTTGGCCAAAGTCGCGACGGTGGCCTCGGCAGTCGGTGCCCCGCCGCCGGTTTCGGCCCTTGCCGGCAGGCTCGTCGTGAAAGCTGCGGCAATGACCAGGCAAGAGAGCAGATGACGGACGAACTGCATTGCGGGCCCTTCCCAATCGCTGTGGCTGTGTCAGAGGTAGAGGTATCGACCCACCTTGCCAAGCGCAGGACGCGCAACTGCCTGTGATCGGTCTGCGGGGTCGCGGCGGCTTTCTTCGAAATGCCCCTTGCGCATCCCGACGCGCCCGGCTATCTCCCCGCCTCACATAGACGACCCCTGAAGCGCGGAGAGGTGACGGAGTGGTCGATCGTGGCGGTCTCGAAAACCGTTGTAGGTTTGCGCCTACCGTGGGTTCGAATCCCACCCTCTCCGCCACTTGCCCCCGCGAAAGCGTTCTCTCCATCCGGCTGAGGCCGGATTTTTTCGTGGTTTCCTAGGGTTATAGCCAAATGGCTATTCACCTTCCCAAGCGCCAGGACGTCGACAATCGCTCTCTCGGGCCCAAGATTCTCTGAACCTCATGACTGCCGCGTTTCGGTGTTTAGGTTATAAAGCGCTGAATTTGCATTGCTTTTCTTCAGCCTGAAATGCAGTTCGACGCAGGTGGCGTACGCGTCGAGATGGAACTGAGAGCAAGATACCGAGAGGGAGAGGGCTGCGTTCGAAGGCGGGTTTGGGACGGAAAGCTGACCCTCGCCTCAGTCTTCACCACGTTGGAGAGTTACCATAAGCCGCCGGTCATGCGAAAGGATCGGGCTGCAGCGGATATTTTCAGCGACTAAGTTCGGGTCGCCATGTGTCAATGGGACAGCAGAACCGGAAGGCGAAGGTCTGCCAGCACGCCCTTGGTGGCTCCACCAAGGATGAAGTCGCGGAGCCGCGAATGGCCGAAGCCGCCCATCGCCAGCAGCTGCGCACCCTCGGCAAGCGCTGCATCCTGAAGTGCCGTTGCGATGCTTCTGCCGTCCAGCGTCAGGTCGATAGCTTTTGCTTCGTAACCTCGCAGATCAAGAGACGACGCAAGGGTCTGCGCGAGCCCGGTCCCGTTAAGCGCCTTCTCGTCTTGCACCGTCACGACCGAGACCCTTCCCCCTGCAGGCAGGTTCCGCAGCGCGTCGCCAAGCGCGCGTGCCGCAACCCGGCTTTCATCCCAGGCGATGGCGATGTGATCAACGGGCCCGGTTATGCTCGACGGGGGCACGAGGATCACTGGGACGCCCGAGCCGAAGACAAGTGACTGCGCCATGTCCTGTGCTGACTGCGTTTCCGCGGCCCAAGGCAGCAGTGCCAGATCAAAGTACCGCGCCTCAGATGTGGCGGCGCCAAGCGCCGCGCCCAGAACCAACCTGTGGTTCACGATCTGAGTCTCGGGCCTTGATTTCGCAACACCCTCGATGAGGGCCTTCAGACGTTCGCATTCCGCCTTGCTGCGGTCTTCCGCCGCCCGCGCCATTCCATCGACATTTATCAGGAAGCCACCCAGTGGTGAGGCCACCGGTGGGATGTCAACGGCAAAAGTCGAGACGTGCAGCGCGCATCCCAGCGAGGCCGCAAATCGGACCGAGGCGAGAACTGCCCCATCGGGCGCAGCTTCGGGATAGGTGTTCAGCGGCATATAGGCAATGCGATTTTGCATGACTTCTCTCCTGGAGGAAAATGGCATGGTCGAGCGTCGCTTCAAACGGGCCAGCCCCGCGCCGATTTGATCGACAGCGCCAACTACGGCGCAAAATGCTGGGCAATCCTTGATCGAAATCAATCAAACGATGCCAAAAGTGACTATACTTCATCAAACGGCAAATAAGGGGGGAGGCCATGCCGCAGGATCGCTATCAGACGGTTCAAGAAGTTGCCGAAAGGCTTGAAGTTGCCGAAGCCACGGTTCGGCAGTGGATCAAGGCAGGCGCGCTTCGCGCCATCGACATCGGAAAGGGCTGGCGCATTTCCGACACCGATCTGTCGCTGTTCCTGACTGCTCATGAGACGACGCCGAGACATGGTGTCACCGAAGCATCTGCAACTTCGGGCTCCCATCCAAGGCCCCAAGATCGTGGACTTGGTTCGAAGGCATCCTGAATGGGCAGGAAACACGGCCCTTGAACCGGCCTGCGCGAGAAGGCCGCGAGATTGGCGCTAGTGAACCGGCACGGTGCCAAACTGCCTGTAGCCGTGCGTCCGGGCATGGAATGAAGAGATCAGAACCAATCACGTTGATTCAATGGGAAAGGCAAACAGATGAAACATATCTTGTGCTGTGTAGATGGGTCCGAACATGCAGACATCGCCTTGCGCGCGGCAATCGAGCTTTCGGCAAAGCTCTCTGCCGATCTCTCGCTTCTGGTGGTAAATGTCACCTTTGGTCGATCCCCCCGTGGGCCGCAGGCCTTGATCTGGACCAACGACGAGGCGCAGGCCATTCTGGATAAGGCCTACGATGTTGTCGCCAAGGCCGGGCAGAAACCGGCCCAAGCCGGGATTGCGGTTGCGCGCGAGGTTTCCACCGGGATCATCGACCACGCGCTTGAACATGACATAGATGCCATCGTCATTGGCACCGGTGACAAGCGCGGGCTGTCACGGCTGTTTCTGGGCTCGGTCGCCATGGATGTGGCCAACCGGGCACCCTGCACCGTCATCATCGCGCGCTGATCCAGTCGTCCGGTCAGCACGGGCGTGCACTTCATGCCTTTAAGGCAGGGTGCGGGGCTGCGCTTTGGCAAGTCAATCGAACTCATCAGAAAAGGACAAGACCATGAACCGTCTTGACTCAAAAACTGCAATCGTGACCGGGGGTGCCGTCGGAATCGGCCGCGCCTGTGTGATCCGCATGGCCGAAGAAGGCGCAAAAGTCGCCATCCTTGACCTGCTGGAGGCCGAAGGCAAGGCCCTGGCTGCCGACCTGGTGGCGAAGGGCCATGAGGTAGCCTTCTGGCCGGTCGATGTTGCAGACGAGGCCGGTATGAAAGCCGCCATCGACGCCGCAGCCGCCCGGTTCGGAGGCCTTGATGTGCTGGTGAACAATGCGGGCATTTCCGGCAGCCCCAAGCCCACCGATCAGGTGACTGAGGCGGAGTGGGACCGGGTTCAGGCGGTGAACGTGAAAGGCGTGTTCTTCGGCACCAAACACGCCATTCCGCACCTGCGCGCTGCCGGCAAGGGGTCGATCATCAACCTGTCGTCCATCGCCGGGCTGATCGGCGTTGGTGGGATCGCGCCCTATCACGCCTCGAAAGGCGCAGTGCGGCTGATGTCGAAGAACGACGCCATCACTTATGCAGCCGAAAAGATCCGGGTCAACTCGATCCACCCCGCCTACATCTGGACGCCGATGGTGGAAAATCACCTGCGCGCCACCGCCCCTGATCTGGAGGCGGCAAAGGCGGCGGCGGGGGCTGCGCATCCGATCGGCACGATGGGCGAACCCGACGACATCGCCTGGGCTGTGGTCTGGCTGGCATCGGACGAGGCGAAGTTCGTGACCGGGACGGAGATCGTCATCGACGGCGGCTATACAGCGCGATGATGGTCCTGACCGATCCGCACGCCACCCCCGCCACTGACTGCCTTGCCGATCTTGCCTCAACGCCGAATGGCCTCTCCGCCACCGAGGCTATGCGGCGGTTGGCAGAACATGGGCCAAACCGCCTGCCGGAAGTGCGGGCGCGCGGGCCGGTGGGCCGCTTCCTGCGGCAGTTCCACAATGTGCTGATTTATGTCCTGATCGGTGCGGCGGTGGTGACGGGCGCCCTGCAGCACTGGGTGGATACCGGAGTGATCCTTGCCGTGGTGCTGGCGAACGCAATCATCGGCTTCATCCAGGAAGGCAAGGCCGAGGCGGCGATGGCGGCGATCCGGGGCATGCTTGCGCCGAAGGCTGCCGTTTTGCGCGATGGGCGGCGGGTTTCCGTGGACGGGGCCGACCTTGTGCCCGGCGACATCGTTCTCCTCGAGGCGGGTGACAAGGTGCCCGCCGACCTGCGGGTGATCGAGGCACGGGGGCTGGCCGCGCAAGAGGCGATCCTGACCGGCGAATCCGTGCCGGTGGAAAAGGGCAAAGGCCCGGTTGCCGCCGATGCCGCCCTTGGCGACCGCCGGTCAATGTTGTGGTCGGGCACGCTGGTGAGCCAAGGCACGGCGCGCGGGCTGGTGGTGGCGACGGGCCAGGCCACCGAAATCGGCCGTATCGGCGGGCTTCTGGCCGGGGTCGAACAACTCACCACTCCGCTTGTCGCGCAAATTGACCACTTCGCGCGCTGGCTGTCGTTCCTGATCCTGTTGGTGGCGGGACTGCTTCTGGTCTACGGCTATTACGTCGGCCACATGCCTTTTTCCGACCTGTTCATGGCCGTGGTCGGCGTCGCCGTGGCGGCAATCCCCGAGGGCCTGCCTGCGGTGATGACCATCACGCTCGCCATCGGCGTGCAGGCCATGGCGCGGCGCAACGCCATCGTGCGCCGGTTGCCTGCAATCGAGGCCATTGGCTCGGTCTCGGTCATCTGCACCGACAAGACCGGCACCTTGACCCGCAACGAGATGGTGGTGGCGGCGGCGGAGACAGCGGACGGCGCCTTTGCCGTCGGTGGCGAGGGCTATGCGCCCGAAGGGGCGATTACACCAGCGGGCGACCTGACGCGGCTGGCCCGGGCGGCGGCGCTATGCAACGACGCCTCCCTTCACTGCAAGGAAGGGGTCTGGGTGGTCGAAGGCGACCCGATGGAGGGCGCGCTTCTGGCCTTTGCGGGCAAGGTTGGCGGCGATCACGGCACGCACCGACTGGACGCAATCCCCTTTGACAGCCGCCACCGGTTCATGGCCGTGCTGACCGAGGGGCCGCAGGGACGCGTGACCTTTGTGAAGGGTGCGCCGGAACGCGTGCTGCGGATGTGTGGCAGCATCGACATGCATCACTGGCACGACCGGGCGGAGGCAATGGCGCGGCGCGGTCTTCGCGTTCTGGCGCTGGCAGAACGGCCAGAAGCGGGCGAGCATATCGACACAGCCATGCTCGACCACAGCCTGACCTTCCTTGGACTCGTCGGTCTGATTGACCCGCCGCGTCCCGAGGCGATTGCTGCCGTCGCCGAATGTCGGGCAGCCGGCATCCGGGTCAAGATGATCACCGGAGACCATGCCGGAACCGCCGCGGCCATTGCGGCGCAGATCGGGCTGGCAAACGCCCATCGCGTGCTGACCGGGGCCGATCTGGACAAGCTGGACGACGCGCAACTGGCATTGGAGGTGACGGATGTCGATATCTTCGCCCGCACCAGCCCCGAGCACAAACTGCGCCTTGTGACCGCGCTACAGGCACATGGCCTGTCAGTCGCGATGACCGGCGACGGAGTGAACGACGCGCCCGCGCTCAAACGCGCCGATGCGGGCATTGCCATGGGCTTGAAAGGATCCGAGGCCGCCAAGGAGGCTGCCGATCTGGTGCTGGCCGACGACAACTTTGCCAGCATCGCCGCAGCGGTGCGTGAGGGCCGCACGGTTTATGACAACCTCAAGAAGGTGATCAGCTGGACCCTGCCGACCAATGCGGGCGAATCCATGGTTGTGGTGCTGGCGCTGCTGGCCGGGCTGGCCCTGCCGGTAACGGCGGTGCAGATCCTCTGGATCAACCTGATCACCGCCATCACGCTTGGTCTTGCCCTGGCCTTCGAGCCAACCGAAACAGGCACCATGGCCCGCCCGCCGCGCGCCCGCAATGCGCCGATCTTGTCTGGCGGGCTGGTCTGGCACGTCGTTCTGGTGGCAACGCTGTTTCTGGCGGCGGTCTTCGGCATCTTCACCTACGCGATCGACAAGGGCTATCCGCTTGCCCTGGCCCAGACCATGGCGATGAACACGCTGGTGGTGCTGGAAATCTTCCACCTGTTCTTCATCCGCAATATCCACAGCACCTCGCTGACCTGGGCTGCGGCGCGCGGAACGCGCGTGGTCTGGACCGTGGTTCTCATCATCACTGCCGCGCAATTCGCTGTCACCTACCTGCCAGCCTTGCAGGCAGTGCTGGGCACAAGCCCCATTCCGCTGATGGACGGACTGTTGATCGTAGCCATCGGCGTTGCCTTCTTTGCGTTGGTCGAAATCGAAAAGCAGATCAGGCTGGGGCTGAGAGGATGACCTGTGACAAGGCCAAGATGATCAGGTTGCGTTAAAACTTCCATTCGACATAGCAGCGTTCAGAAGGAACGAGGCCAAGATGACCGGAACCAGGAAAAAGCCCAAGCCTTCTCCCATTGTATCGCCGGTGGTCGCCAAGCTTCCGGCGGTGATCAATGCGCCCCAACAGGCCGAGCATCCGCATCAGAACTTCGACCGCGCGGCCCGGGCCGCCGTCGCACGGCTTTCGGGCGGCGTGTCCACGCATGCCTTCATTGAGGCCTGGAGCGACTGGGCCCAGCATCTCGCCCGCGCGCCCGGCCGTCAGATGGAACTGGCCGAGCACGGGCAGCGCAGCCTGTTGAAGCTGGCGACACTGGCGACCAGCCCCAGCGGCGCCCGGCCATTCGCTCCGAAACCCTATGACCACCGCTTTGACCACGAAGGCTGGCAGAAGCCGCCCTTCCAGATGTGGCAGCAGGGGTTTCTGGCGATGCAGGACTGGTGGGACCACGCTACCGAACCTATGCGCGGCCTGCGTCCCGACGACGCCGAGCGCACCCGCTTTTTGGCTCGTCAGACTCTGGATGTCCTGTCGCCCTCGAACCAGCCGCTTCTGAATCCCGAGATCATTGCCGAAACGGTCAAGACCCGGGGCCGCAACCTGACCGAAGGTGCCGCGCACTTCGCCCACGACGCCCTGAAGACCCTGACCGGTCAGCGCGACCCTGCCCCCGAAGGTTACCAGATCGGCAAGGATCTGGCGTGCTCGCCTGGCCAGGTCGTCTATCGCAACGACCTTATGGAGTTGATCCAATACACGCCGCAGACACAGCAGGTCCACGCCCGCCCGATCCTGATCGTTCCAGCCTGGATCATGAAGTACTACATCCTCGATCTGTCGCCCGAGAACTCGATGGTGCGCTATCTGGTCGGACAAGGCTTCACCGTCTTCATGATCTCGTGGATCAACCCGACAAGCGAGCACCGCGACCTTTCGCTGGAGGATTACCGCAAGCGCGGGGTGATGGCCGCGCTGGATGCGGTGACAACGGTCGTGCCGGACACGCCGGTTCAGGCCGTTGGCTACTGCCTTGGCGGCACCATTCTGGCGATTGCAGCGGCGACGATGGCGCGGGATGGCGATGGCCGGCTTGCCTCGGTCACGCTGATGGCCGCGCAGGTGGACTTCGTTGAAGCGGGCGAGCTTCTCCTGTTCCTCGATGAAAGCCAGGTGGCGTTTCTGGAAGATATGATGTGGGAACAGGGTTATCTGGATCGCCCGCAGATGGCCCGCGCCTTTGCGGCGATCCGGGCCGAAGACCTGATCTGGACCCGCGCCGTGCAGCGCTATTTCCTGGGGCGCGAGGATGTGCCGACCGATATCGGCGTCTGGCTCTCCGACACCACAAGGATGCCCGCGCGCATGCATTCGCAATATCTGCGGGGCTTGTTTCTGGAAAACCGGCTTACGGCAGGGCGTTTTGCGGTCGAAGGCCGGGTGATTGCGCTGAAGGACCTGTCAGTGCCGCTGTTCGTTATCGGCACCGAAACAGACCACATCGCGCCTTGGCGGTCGGTCTACAAGACGAAGCTCTTCACGGATAGCGACCTGACCTTCGTCTTGACCAAGGGCGGCCACAACAGCGGCATTCTCAGCGAACCGGGCCACAAGGGCCGGCACTACCGCATCTCGCACCGCCCGGCAGGGGCGCATTATGTCGGACCCGACGCCTGGCTGGCAGAGACCGAATCCAAGCCCGGATCGTGGTGGCCGGACTGGGCGGATTGGTTGGCGGCGCAGGGCGGAGGGCTGGTGAATTCCCCGGCAATCGGGGCCCCGGACAAGGGCCTTGCCCCGCTTTGCCCCGCGCCCGGCATATATGTAATGCAGCCCTGAAATCGGACCCAACGACAGGATGACACCATGCCGCACCCCCGCCTGACATTTCACGGTGCCGCCCGATCGGTGACAGGGTCCTGCTTCCGGCTGGAAACCGATCACGGCGACATCCTGATCGACTGCGGGTTGTTTCAGGGCTCGAAGACCGAAAAGGAACTGAACTACCGCCCCTTCCCCTTCGCGCCCGAGAAGATTGCGGCTGTGATCCTCAGCCATGCGCACATCGACCATGCGGGCCTCTTGCCCAAACTGGTGAAGCACGGGTTCTCCGGGCCGATCCATGCGACACATGCCACGACCGATCTGGCCGGGGTGATGCTGCCCGACAGTGCGCATATTCAGGAGATCGAGGTTGAACAGTTCAACCGCCGCGCCGCCCGCCGCGACCGCGGCTCGGTTACCCCGATCTATACCGGCGCGGATGCGGTGGCCTGTCTCGATCGGTTCCGCTCGCACCCCTACGACAGTTGGTTTGCCGTTCTGCCCGGCCTGAAGGCGCGGTTCTGGAATGCGGGCCATCTTTTGGGGTCCGCCTCGGTCGAGGTTGAACTGGCACAGCCCGAAGGTGACCCGCTGCGCATCCTGTTTTCGGCGGACATCGGACCAGACTACAAGCTGATGCACCCCGATCCCGAAGGCCCAAGCGGCGTGGACTATCTGATCTGCGAGTCTACCTACGGGGATCGCGATCGCATCGACGCCACTGCAGAGCGCCGCCGCCAATTGCTATGCGACGAGGTGCGCGCGGCCATTCATCCCCACGGCGCGTTCCTCATTCCATCTTTTGCAGTCGAACGCGCGCAGGAACTGATCAGTGATCTGGGCCGCCTGATCGCCGAAGGGGCCTTGCCGCAGATCCCGATCTATGTGGACAGCCCGCTTGCCACCAAGGCCACGCGGGTCTTCGCCAAACATCACAAAGAGTTGGAGGAAGGTGCGGTGCTCATGCAGGGCCTGAAATCACGGCATCTGCATTTCACCGAGACACGCGAACAAAGCATCGCCCTTGACCGCGTGCAGGGATTTCACATCGTCATCGCCGCCTCTGGCATGTGCGACGCGGGGCGCATCCGGCATCGGCTGAAGAACTGGCTTTGGCGTGACGAGGCCACCGTTCTGTTCACCGGCTTTCAGGCGGTGGGCACACTGGGGCGCATCTTGCAGGACGGCGCGAAATCAGTGCGCATCCAGGGCGAGGAATTCGCGGTGCGCGCCCGGATACGGTCGCTTGACCTTTACTCCGGTCACGCTGACGGCACCGAGCTGCGCGACTGGATCAAGGCAAGGCTGCCGATCCGGCATCAGGTGTTCCTGGTCCATGGCGAAGAACCCGCGATGGCTGGACTTGCTGCCCGGTTGGATGGAGTAGTCTCGCCGGGCAATGTTCTGCTGCCGGAACTGGACGAAGAATTTGTCCTCGGACCGACGGGCGCACGCAGTTCTGTCGGCACCACGCCGCCGCGCCTGTCGCGGGACAAGGTGGCGCGGCTGGATTGGCACAACGATGTGTCCAAGCTGATGCTCGACATCAATCATGCTCTGCAGGCCAGCGCCGATGAGAAGTCACGGGGCGTTCTGATCCGTCGCCTTCAGCAAGCGCTTGAGACAGTGGAGCGTTGAAACGCAAAATCTGACCGTTGAAGTTTGGAGCCGAGGACGTCCCTTGGCTTGCCATGATGAAGGTCAAGTTTTCTGTCAAGGCGACCAGAATCCTCGAGATGTTCACACTTCTTTCTCACACTCAGAAATCTGTCTCCAAGTAGACCCCCGAGCAGTCATAAGCGACCACCGCAGCAGTTGTGCCGGTGTTCATGAACAGCCGAGGCGACAGGAACTGCGTGTTGGCTGGCAGGTCCGCTGTGATCTCCTACTCGAACACAGCGCCGGACACCTCGTCCACCACGCGCACTCACACGGAACTGCCGTTCGGTGGTGCCGCGATGAACAGCGTTAGCACCCCACCCGTCGCGATGCCGAAACTCGCCCCCATGTTGGTCAGCGTCGGCGCGCCGGTGCCGTCGTTCGTGACCAGCTGCCAGCGGATTCGGGTGCCGCGCTGAAAGCCGATGCAACTGCTGTTCTCGACCGAGGCGGTCGGCCTTGTCGCGGCGATCAAGAAAATTTCCTAATGACCGCTTAGGCAGCTTGCGACGACAGTCTGCAACCCACCCGGAACGGCAGCAATGGGCCGTTCTCGTCGATCAGCTGAGATGTGCGTGTTGCTCCGCCCAGTCCACCGTCACGCTCCCCAGGAAATGCGCCAACTCCACCTTTGGTCCTTGCTTGCCCTCAAGGATCGTTTCGACAAGGTCTGGCGAAAGAAGCGTCAGTTGCAGTAACCGCGTCATGTAAGACGGCGCAATGCCCTCGTGCACTGCCAGTTCAGCAGCACTCGCAAACTCCCCCGCCTCTAGCATCTGTTTCCACCGAAATGCCCGCGCTAGCGCCTTGACCAGCGTGCTGTCCGGCCCGCGAGGTCGCGCGGCACCTTCTGGCAACTGCATCTCTTTCCGCTCGCCGCGCTTCACGACACGGAACGGCACGTGCAGCGTCACGGTGTTGGAGATCGGCTTCGCACGGGTCATACTGCCACCCTCTCCGCCACTTGCCCTCAGGAAAGAGTTCTCCAAATGCGGGTGCGACCGGATTTTTGCGTTGTTTTCGCGGGTTATGCAGGATGGGCTAAGCACTGGCCTCGGCGGGACGAGGCCCGAAAGCGTTCTCTACCTACCGGCTATCTCCAAACCTGATGACTGTGCCAATTTGGAGAAGTTCTGCAAGCCACTGAAAGTTCATCGTTTTTCTCACGCCTGCCTGAACACTTCGATCCCGGTGGCGAGCGGTGAAATGGAACTGTCATCAAGCGCTCGCATGCACGGCAAGCGCTTCGTCCGAAGGGTGGCAGTGTCCACTACGGGCAAGGAGCGGCCGTTGGGTACCGGCAGCCATATCAGGGGCAAAACGTCATAGATGGCCAAATCGCAGTTACAACGAAAGATGGACGCTGGCCCTAGAGAAGCAAGAACGGCCCGGAGCTTTCGCTCCGGGCCGTGGTTCGATCTGTGGCGCGTGTGATTACTGTTCAAAAGCACCCATCTGGAAGAGCCCACCGAGCCAGTCTTCGAGGTGCCAGGTGGTCTGGACCATGCCCTCGTCGTTGAACTCGTGGATGTCGATGGTCATGATGGTGAACTCGCGTCCCTTGGCCGGGAAGCCCGCGAAGGGGCCGATCTGCTTGGCGGTATAGGTCGAGCGGACGGCGACCTTGTTGCCCTCCTGGACGATGTCCTCGATCACAAGCTTGCCGTCGGCGAAGGTTGCGGCAAAGCCCGGGATCATCTTCTTGAAGCCCTCACGGCCCGGTTCCTCGCCCTGACCGGCGGGGATATGAACCCAGTCCTCGGCGATGATCTGGTCCAGGAGGTTGGGGTCGTTCTGGTTGAAGGTCTCGTAGAAGATGCGAATCCGTTCCTTGTAGTCGTCCTGGGCCATAGCGGCCCCGGCGAACAACGACAGGGTGGTGGCGGCGGTGGCAAGGGCCATTGTGGCGCGGCGGGTGATGGACATGATGGTCTCCTTCTCTCTTGTATGTTTGGGTGAGCTCGCCGGATCGGTGCCGCGCGTCCTGCGCGGCCCGGCGGGCCTTTCGGGTTTCAGGTTCGGATCGGGGCTGCTTGGCTACGTCTGTCTTGCGGCCCGATGAGAGGAAGCTAAGCCTTTCTCCTCAGGAGATCATCCGGCCTTCGGTTAATCCAGACTTTCCCAGAGAGAGATGATTGCCCTCTCCGTGGCATCCTTCACAGAGCTCCCAGCGGTCCGCCGAAGCCCTCGGGGCCGGCAAGGTAATCAAGAAAACTGCGGGTTTTGGCGGGCAGATAGCTGCGGTCGGGGTAGATCGCTGACAAGCTGACTGTGGGTGCAGGGAAGTCCGGGAGAAGCCTTTCCAGCCGCCCTTCGGTCAGATGTGTGCGGGCCGCGAGGTGAGGCATAACTGCAATGCCCATGCCTTCCAGTGCGGCCTGGAACAGCACGGTCTCATTGGCACTTTGCAGGACGGGAGACATCCGTACCTCTGGCGCGTTCGGGCCAAGGCCCAGGCGGACACGGCCCCCCGTGCTGATCGGGCTGTAGGCCAGGAACGGTGCCCCATTCAGGTCGACGACGTCCTTAGGGCGGCCGATCCGTTCCAGAAGGCTGGGGGCGGCCACGATTTGGAAGGTCACGTCGGCCAGACGACGCGCGATAAGCCCTTCGTCCAGCGCCGGGCTGACGCGCAGGGCCAGATCATAGCCATCCTCGACGAGGTTCACCTGCCGCCCGCTGAGGTCAAGATCGAAGTTCACCTCCGGATACCGCGCGCGATAGGCTGCCAGCACGCGAACAAAGCCGGGCTCGGCCAGCCAGACCGGCAGGGACATCTTCAGCGTCCCGCGCGGATCGATGGTCGATTGCGCCAGACGCGCGCCTGCCTCATCCAGCCCTTCGATCAGCGGGCGCACGGCTGCCAGATAGATCGCCCCGGCCTCGGTCAGGCTGACGCTGCGGCTGGTACGGTTCAGAAGCCGTGCGCCGACCTCGGCCTCGATGTGCTGGACATGCTTGCTGGTCATTGCGGCCGAGATGTCCATCCGGTCGGCAACGGCGGCGAAGCTTTTCGCCTCGGCCACGGCGGCGAAGACCCGCAGGCTGAGAAGGCTGTCCATGATTTCCCTCTGATGAAACACGCCATCGGGATGGCGCTGGTTGGTTGACTGACAGGCAAGCTACTCCTGCCAGCATTGCCGATCAATGCGGAACACCCGCAGTTCTCATGCAGATCATCAACCCACAGGAAAGACAGCCTTCACCTGCGGGCCAATGATCAAGGGCGGCGCACAGGGTATCTATCGGGGCACAGAACCATGGGGCCATTGCCCCCAAACGCCAAGAGGACAGACCATGACCATGACATCGACCGCATCCGCAGCTCCCAGCCGTGGCTGGCACATCGGCCTTTGGGCCGCGCAGATTGCCCTCGCGGGCCTTTACCTGATGGGTGCGTGGTTCCACTTCCTGCCCGCCGAACAGGCCGCCGCCATGGGCGCGGTCTGGATGTCGGAAGTCCCGATCGCTCTACCGCGCTTCATCGGCGTGATGGAAGTGCTGGGCGTCCTCGGCCTGATCCTGCCCGCCGCGACCCGCATCATGCCGCATCTGACGGTCTGGGCCGCTGCTGGCCTGCTGGCCATTCAGGCGCTGGCCATTCCGTTCCACGCTTTCCGCGGCGAGTTCGAGCCGTTGCCCTTCAACCTGATCTACGTCGCGCTGGCCATCCTCGTCCTGTGGGGCCGTTCCCGCAAGGCGCCGATCGCGCCCCGCGCCTGATCCGCACAACACAGGAGACCGACATGGACACCCCGGCCCTCGCCCTTGCCCGGCAACGCGCATCGGGCAACCTTCCCGAAAGGCTGACTTGGGGCCCGCTGACCCTGTCGGTCACCAACCTGGACCGCGCCACGGCATTCTGGACCGAAGTCATCGGCTTTGTCCGCCGTCCCGACCAAGGGCCGGGTGTCGCGCTTGGTACTCCTGACCGGACGCTGGTGGTGCTCGCTCCCGGCGCCACCAGCCCGGTCGCCCGGGGCCATACGGGCATGTACCACGTGGCCTTCGGGATGCCGAGCCAGGCCGAGTTCTCGCGCCGGATGCAGCGATTCATCGACCTCCGCCTCCCGTTTTCGCCGGTCGATCACCTGATGTCCAAGGCGATCTACCTCAGCGACCCCGATGGCCACGGCATCGAGATCGCCTTCGAAACACCCGAACGCTTTGGCCGGTTCACCGATGCGGGCGGCCGCTTCGGGATGTACGACACGGAAGGCCGTGCCCACAGCGGGCGCGAGCGGCTGGAAGTCCGGGCCGAACTGGCCATGGCCGATGGCACCGACCCGGCCCTTCCCCTGCACCACGATGCGACGGTCGCGCATCTGCACTTGCATGTCCCTGCCCTTGATCCCTCGCTTGACTGGTTCGAAGGCGTAGGCTTTGCCCGCAACCTGACCCTGCCCGACTTCGGCATGGCCGACATGGGTACAGGGGCACCCTATACCCATCGGCTGGCGATGAACCTTTGGGCAGGTCCGGGCGCGCGGCCAGCGCCTGCCTCCTCGGCCCGGCTGCTGTCCTACCGGCTGGAGGCGACCGATCGCACCAACTTCGCCGCCGCGAAAGCGCAGCTGACGCAAGACCCGGCGACGGGCGTTCTGACGGGAACCGACCCTGCAGGCGTTACGCTGACCCTTTCCCTGCGCGCCACCGAAGACCAAAAGGAGGATGCAGCATGACCCTGCAAAGCCCCATCGAAACAGCCTCGGCACCATCGCTGCTCAAGAGCCTCCTTTATCCCTACGGCCTCTGGGCGTTGTTCGCGCTGCCTGGCGTGGCGATGACTGTGGCGATCTTCACCTCGGATACGCCCGCAGCGGTGATCCACGAGATGATCCACCCCTCAGGGGAAATGTCGGCCCGCTTCCTCATCATCGCGATGATGGCCACACCTCTTGCCATGCTTCTGTGCGGGTGGCGTGGGCCGCAGTGGATGAAGAAGAACCGCCGCTATCTGGGCGTCGCGGCCTTCGGCTATGCGCTTTTGCACACGGTGCTTTACCTGATCGACAAGGCTGCGCTCGACCCCGTGCTGTCGGACCTGCCGAAGTTCTACATCTGGACCGGCTGGGTAGCTTTCCTGATCTTCGTGCCCTTGGCCGTCACTTCGCATGACTGGTTTGTCCGCCGCATGGGCACCTGGTGGAAGTGGCTGCAGCGCTGGACTTATGCCGCTGCCGTGCTGACGCTCGCTCATTGGGCCGCGCTGAACGACTGGGGTGGGGTTGCCCCCGCGCTGGTCCACTTCGGCCCCCTGATCGCGCTGGAGACCTACCGCGTCTGGTACTGGTACCTGCGCCCCCGTCCCACCACCGCCTGACCCAGCCCTGAACCCGGAGCCCCATCATGACCACCTCTCCCACCGCCTACCGCCCCGCCCAGATCTGGCTGCACTGGATCGTCGTGATCGGGGTCATCCTGCAGATCGGCTTCAACGAGGCGATCGTCGCCGTCGTCGAGGCGCGTGAAGCAGGCCAGCCCGCCACCGACGCCGACATGACCTGGGCCATGTTCCATGTCAGCATCGGCTTCGTCATCCTCTTGGCCGTGATCGCCCGCCTCTACCTGCGCTTCCGCCACGGCGTGCCCGGCCATGCCCCTGGCACCTCACCCGCACAGGCGCGCATCGCCAGCGTCATGCACAACGCGCTTTACGGGTTGCTGCTGGCGATGGTCGTCACCGGCATGCTGACCTGGAACGAGATCGCCCCTCTGGGCGGCCTGCACTTTGCCCTGAGCACGGCGCTATTCTTCGCGGCCCTCGCCCATGGCCTTGCCGCCATCTTCAACCAGTTCGTGCGCAAGGACGGCACGCTGGCGCGGATGATCCCTGCGTTGCGGAAGGGGTGATGCATGTCAGCCAAGGTCACCCTGTCCCGCTACGGGCACATCGCCCTCTGGGTGGCCCGCGTGCTGGTTTCCATACCTTTCTTTATCGCGGCGTCGCTTGAAGGCCTGTCATCGCCCACAACGCTGGCCCAGATGGATCTGGTCTGGATCCCCGGCGCGCCGCTATGGCTGGTGCGGGTGGTGGCCGGGATCGAGGGTCTGGCCGCCCTCGGCCTGATCCTGCCGGGCCTGTCGGCTGCCGCCGTCACCATAGCGGCCCTCTTGCTGCTGGTCATCCAGATCGCCGCCCTCGTGCTTGACCTTACTGCTGGAAACATCGGCGATCTGCCGGTCAAGGCGTTGGTCCTGGCGCTGACCCTGGTCATCCTCTGGGCGCGTCTGCGCTTGCCTGGATTCCGCGCCACAACCGAGACCACCTCATCATGACCCTGACCCATCGCCATATTGATGCCCGATCCGGCAGAACCCGAAGCCTCGTCGTCCTGCTGCACGGCTTCGGGTCGAACGGGGCGGCCATGCTGGGCCTGGCCAAGGCGCTGTCTATCGCATTGCCCGACACAACGTTCCTTGCCCCCGATGCGCCCGACCCGGCGCCAGGCCGACCGGGCGGGCGCATGTGGTACACAATCCCCGAACTGGACGGGTGCAGCGTCGAAGAGGCAGATGCCCGGCTGATATCCTCGGCCAGGATGCTTGACGGCTTCCTCGACGACCAGCTTTCCGCCACCGGATTGCCTGCCTCGACCATGGCCCTGGTCGGCTTCTCGCAGGGCGCTGGGCTGGCCTGCGAGGTCGGACCCCTCCGCCACGATCAAATGGCCGGTGTTGTCGCTATTGCTGGCCGGATGAAGCGCAAGCACGCCCTTGCGACCGAAGTCCGCAGCAAGCCACCCTTCCTGATCCTGTCCGGCGCCGAGGACAACCTCCTGACCACAGACGAGGTTGCCCAGACCGCAGCTACTCTCTCGCAAATGGGAATCCCGGTAATGAAGATCATCCTGGCCAGTGTCGGACACAGCATCTCGGACGACGGACTTGCCGCCGCGCGCGATTTCTTGGCGACCGCGCTGAAGGCTTCGAACTGAGATACTTGCCATCGCTGACGGCGCTTCTCTTGATGCTGATCATCCGCTACGCGCCGTTCGCGGCTAACATCCAAGATGTGCGTGCTGGTCCGCCCACTCTAATGTCATGCCATGCAGTACTCGCGCGAACTCAATCTTAGGCCCTTGCCTGCCGTCCAGGATCGCCTCGACGATGTCCGACGCTGGCAGCGTGAAACGTAGGACACGGGTCATATAGGACGGCGCGATCCATTCCCGTTCCGCCAAGTCTGCAATGGTGGCGAACTCGCCCGATTCCAGCATCCGCTTCCAGCGGAAAGCGCGGGCCAGCGCCTTGACCAGCGTGTTGTCCGTCCTTGGCGGCTGCGCGGATGCGGATCACGCCTACATCGAAGCCTATAGCCGCGAGATACGGCGTCGAATTGCAGCGCTTGGTGATCCACCCGCCGTGGTCATGGGCACCTTCAGCGTGCGCGATCCCTATCGTGTCAGGCTGGAACCCGAAGTGGTCTTCCTGCAGAACCCGGGCCGGAATGCGGGACAAAAGCTATGAACACCCCGTCGCGTCCGGTCCTGTCCGATCACTGGGAATGCTTCGAGGGCATCATTCCCACCGTCATAGTGACGGCCTCGCGCGACGGCACACCGAACGTGTCCTACATCAGCCACGTCTTCTACATCGACGAAGCGCATGTCGCCCTGTCGAACCTGTTCATGTCGAAGATGGTCCGGAACATCCAGGAAAACCCGCGTCTGCAAGCGATGGTGGTGCATCCCCGTCTTGGCCATCAACTGGCCCTTGATCTGGTCTTCGTCCGGGCCGAGACGACCGGCCCGATCTTTGACCATCTGGCAGCCTGCGTCACTGCGGTCGCATCCCATCAGGGCATGGAAAAGGTGATGCGCTTGAGGTCGGCCGACATCTATCGCGTCCTGACCGCCAGCATCGTTCCCGGTTCGGATGATGCCCCCCGACCGACGTGGGTGGCGGACGCAGGGATCTCGCCGCGGCCGTGGCGGTGGCGCTTTCAATGTCCCGTCAAGGCGACCTTGATCGGGCCATCGACATGGCCTTGGACGGTCTTCAGACCGCCGTCGGTTTGACGCATTGCATGGCTTTTCTTGCCGATCATGAACGGCAGGTGCTGACCGCCATTGCCAGCCGTGGCTATGACCGCCAGGGCGCAGGTGCCGAAGTGCACTTTGGCGAAGGCGTTGTCGGCATGGCTGCTGCCGGTCTGCAGGCATTGCGGTTTTCCTGTGTTGTTCGGCATTTTCTTTACATGAACGGGGTCAAGGCGGCCGACCTGTTTAGCCCGGACCCCGAGCGACGCATCCCGATGCCCGGGCTCGACGCCCCTCAAAGTCTGCTCGCCGTGCCAATGATCGCCGGCGGCGAACTCCGAGGCCTGATCTTTGCGGAAGACATTGAGCGGCTGGCATTCTCACCCGACGACACCCGGGCCGTAGAGTTGATCGCCGCGCAGCTTGGGGCGATCGTGGCTCTCTCCTATTCGGGTCCGGAGCCTGAGCCCAACAACGGTCACACCGCGCATGCCGACCGCGTGGCATTCGTCCCCCAGACGCCAATCCGGGTCGAACATTACAGCTATGATGACAGCGTCTTCATCAACCGCGACTATGTCATCAAGGGCGTTCCGGGGCGCCTGCTATGGCGCATGCTTTCCGACAATGCCCGCGATGGCCGGACCGAATTCACCAACCGCGAATTCCGCCTGGACGGATCGCTGAAACTGCCGGACTACAAGGACAACCTTGAGACAAGGTTGTTGCTTCTGGGTCGGAGGCTGGCCGAGAACGACTGGCCTGTCCGCATCGAACGGATTGGCCGTGGCCGCCTGGGCCTGATAGTCCGTGGGACGCTGGTCCTGACCGAACATCCCTGACGCCTGCCGGCAGCTTTGCTTGCCCCGCGGGGGCCTTCACGACGTCCGTCCCTTCGATCCGCCAACCCACCGACAAGGCGCCAATTGCTCTGCAATGGTCCCCATGCTAACTGGTATGCACCAGTGAACGAAGCACGGACTGAGCATGGCGGAAAGTACAGACCTGATGGCGACGATCCGCGCCGAACTGCGCCGCTCCGATCCTGAGGCACCCCTCTATCGTCGACTTGGTCAGGCCCTGGGCTCTGCACTCGTCAGCGTTGGCGCGATCGGAGGGCAGGCACTGCCCAGCGAGCGCAGGCTTTCCGAGGTCCTGGGCATCAGCCGCGTTACGGTTCGGCGTGCGCTGGACGAGCTTGCAAGGGACGGTCGCCTTCGCCGCCGTCAGGGGGCCCAGACCCGCGTTTCCGAACGCGTGCAAAAGGCCCTGTCCAAGGTTACCGGCTTTTCCGAGGAACTTCTGGCGCGCGGCAGCCAGCCCGGCCATCGCTGGGTTTCGCGTCAGACCGTGTTGCCAACCCCGTCCGAGGCCTTGGCGCTTGGGCTTTCTGCGCAAGACCAGGTGGTCAGACTCGTGCGGATCCGGACCGCCGACGACCAGCCACTTGCCATCGAGCGGGCGGTCATCCCGCAGTCGATCCTGCCGGATGGCAATTTGGTCGAGAACTCGCTTTACGCGGTGCTCCGCAGTCTGGGCGCCGAACCGGTACGGGGTGCTCAGCGGATTCGCGCAGGCATCATGGCACCGGTCGAGGCCGAGCTCTTGCAGGCCGAAACCGGGGCACCGCTCCTGATCATCGAGCGGCGCTGCTACCTTGCCGACGGTCGCCCGGTCGAGTTTACCGAGACCCGATACAATGGCGCGCTTTACGATTTCCTGACCGATCTGGGGTCCTGATCCGGTGCATACCAGTTAAATACCGGTTGCGAGCTGCGCGCCTTGCCGACAAGTTTTGAACGGGGGGGCATCATGTCGCGAATCCTTGGGATCCTGCAGGGCGGTCTGATCGTCTCGTGCCAACCCGTCCCGGGTGGGCCGATGGACCAGCCACAGACAGTTGCCGCCTTTGCCCTTGCTGCTCTGGCCGGCGGGGCTGTGGGACTTCGGGTCGAGGGCATCGCCAATCTGCGCGCTGTGCGTGCCGTGACTACTGCGCCGATCATCGGACTGGTCAAGCGGGACCTGGCCGAAAGCCCCGTAAGGATCACGCCCTATCTGTCGGATGTAGCGGACCTGGCGGCAGCGGGGGCGGATGTCATCGCCTTTGACGCCACCCGCCGTGCGCGCCCGGTGCCCTGCGATGCGATCATCCGGGCGATCCATGCGGCCGGATGCCTGGCAATGGCGGATTGCAGCGACCTTGAGGATGGGATGGCGGCCCATGCGGCCGGCGCGGATATTCTAGGTTCAACCATGTCGGGATACACCGGAGGCTCCGTGCCGGAAGTACCGGACCTTGGCATCGTGGACAGCATGGCGCGGACGGGAGCCTTCGTCGTCGCCGAGGGCCGGTACCATGTCCCCCAGCAGGCCGCCGATGCGATCCGGCATGGGGCCAGGGCTGTGGTGGTAGGCTCGGCCATTACCAGAACCGAGCATGTCACAGAATGGTTTGCCGCAGCGATCCGCGCAGCGCAGCAGGCCACGCAGGACGCCAAGCCGGTCCTTTCGGTCGACCTTGGCGGCAGCAAGATCCTGGCCGCCCTGGTTCAAGGGGACCGGATCCTCGCACGGTCCGAAACCGCAACCGATCGCACGGCGGGGCCAGAGGTCTGGCTGGAGCAGGTTCTCGGACTGTCAAGCGATTGGAAGGGGGCCTTTGATCGGGCCGGCATCGCCGTGACCGGCTTGGCTGCACAGGGACTTTGGCGCGCGCTCAATCCTGCCACTCTCGACATTCCGGTCGATTATGCCCTGCAGTCCAGGGCCGAGACGCTTTTGGCGACCCCGGTCATGATTGCCAATGATGCGCAGGCCGCAGCATGGGGCGAGTTCGTCTTTGGTGCTGGCGCCCATTCCGACATGATCTTTCTGACCATTTCCACAGGGATCGGTGGTGGGGTCGTCGCGGGCGGCAGGCTTCTGCGGGGCCGCAACGGTCTGGCCGGGCATTTCGGCCAGATCGCAGCCGGCGAGGTATCAGCCGACGGGCTTCGGCTTGAAGACCGGGCCTCCGGCCGCTGGATCGCGGCGGAAGGCGCCCGAACTGGGCTGGCAGCCGATGCGCGTGCCGTCTTCACTGCAGCCACGGCAGGCGACGCGCGTGCTGCTGACATCGTCGCCACCTCGGCGTCGCGCGTGGCGCACCTCTGCGCCGACCTGCAATTCATGTTTGACCCTGACCGCATCGTGATCGGCGGCGGCGTGGGTCTGGCCCCGGGCTATCTGGATCGGATCAGGCAGGCATTGGCCCCGCTCGATCCGATCCGGCGCCCGGACCTCGTCGCAGCCCGTCTTGGGCGAGACGCGGGGATCGTCGGTATGGCCGATCTTGCACGGATGGACCAAAACAACAGGGAGAAGAGACAATGAAGATCAGACATAATCTGCGCGCTGGTGTCGCGGCACTTGCGCTCGTTGCGGCCGGGTCAGTCCAGGCCGAAGTGACGGTCCTCGGCTGGCCCGGCGGCCCGGAAGAGGCGGCCTTGCGGGCCGTGACGGAGATCTACAACGCAAAGGCGGACGTGGCCGAAGAAAACAAGGTCGAGCTTCTGTTCACCTCGCGCGATGGGTTCTTTGACAAGCTGCAGGTCGATCTTGCCGCCGGCAGCACCGCCTTTGACCTGAACCTGATTGCGACCTATTCGATCGGCCGCTACGCCCCCTACATGGAGCCGGTCACGCTGTCGGATCAGGCCGGGACGGTCTTTGGCGATACGGTCCTGAAGACGATGCAGTTCGACGGCAAGCAGTACGGGGTCCCGACCGACCTTTCGCTGCATTTCCTCTACTACCGGACCGATCTGATCGACGCGCTTCTGGCCGACGATGCCGCCAAGGCGAAGTACAGCGAGATCGCCCAGCAGCATCTTGGCAAGGCGATGGAGCCGAAAGCCCCCGCCGACTGGACCTGGGAAGACTTCGTCGCCAATGCGCTCTATTTCAGCCAGTCGGTCAACCCCGACAGCCCGACCCGTTACGGCACGGTCATCCAGGCCAAGAACCTTCTGTTCAACATGATGGTCTTCCATTCCTGGCCGCGCAGCTACGGCGGGAACTGGATGGATGATGCCGGCAATATCACGGTCGACAGCGAAGCCTTCCGCACAGCCCTGTCGCAGGCCAAGCTGCTCTTTGATCTCGGGGCGACGCCACCGGACTCGACCTCTTACGAATACGCCGAGGCAAACGCGGCCTATGCATCCGGGCAGGTTGCCGCCATGGTGCAATGGAACGCCGCCGCGGGCGAGCTGACTGCCGCCCAGGCCGCAACGGGAACGACGGCGCCTCCAGCCGGGCCGGAAGGCAAGTTCACCCACATCCACGGACTGGGACTTGGCCTGAACAAGGCGGCCGAGAACAAGGACGGCGCCATCGCCTTCCTGCAGTGGCTCTCGACCGAAGAGGCGGCGCTGGCCTATGCCAAGGCCGGAGGTGCACCGGGACTTGCGGCCGACACCGCAGCCAAGCTCGCGGCCGACCGTCCCGATCTGGTTCAGGTTGGCGACTATGCCTCGAATTTCGGCTTCGTGATGAACGGCGGAACCTCGGAAAAGGCGCTTTCGGTCTATGAGGCGCAGGCCAAGGAATTCACCGGCTTCTGGGCGGGGACACAAGACCTCGATACCGCGCTGAAGAACGCAACGGCTGCGATGAGCGAGCTGTTGAAGTAGGATTGACTGGCGTGGGCGGGGGACATCCCGCCCACGACTTCGCAAGGATCATGCAAATGGCGAGCAGACAGCATCGGGAAAACGCGCTTCTCGCCAGCCCACTTGTGCTTTTCCTCCTGCTGATCCTTGGCTTTCCGACGGTCCTGAGCCTGATCTACGGCTTCTCCGAAACCTCATTTGAAACGCTGATGCAGCCGCAGTTCTCGGGGCTGCAGAACTTCCGCGATGTCCTGGGCGATCCCACCTTCTGGCAGGCGGCCGGCTTTTCGCTGCGCTTCGGCCTGATCACCGCGGTCCTGCAATGTGCGCTGGGACTGGCCTTGGCAGTCTATCTTGCGCCCCTGGTCCGAGCCCATCCCTGGACCGTTGCTATCCTGATCATCCCGATGATCGTGGCGCCCGCGATGATGGGGCTCATGTACCGGCTGGTGCTGCATGAATTTGCCGGACCCCTGCCCCATTACCTGTACCAATGGTTCGGCTGGTCCCCGTCCTTCCTGGGGCCGGCCCATGTGTTCAAGACCGTGGTTCTGGCCGAAACCCTGCAGTGGACGCCCTTTGCCTTCCTGCTCTTCCTGACGGCGTACCAGTCGATCCCCTCCGAGCTGCGCGAAGCCGCCTCGGTCGACGGCGCCCGGCCCTTGCGGCTGTTCTGGAAGATCGAATGGCCGCTCATGTTGCCGACAGTCTTCGTGGCCCTCTTCATCCGTTTCATCGACGGCTTCCGCGTCTTCGACAACATCTACACGCTTGTCGGCTCTGGCCCCGGGGGTTCGACGACATCGATGTCGATCTACATCTACGAAACCTTCCTGCGCCGTGGCGAGATCGGCAAGGCCATGGCGGCGGCGATCCTGCTGTTCCTGACGGCCTTCCTTCTGCTGGCTTTGGGCCAGTGGCTGACCCGGAGGCGCAGACCATGAAACCACGGCTTACCCTGCGATGGATCGTCTTTGCGGTCGCGGTTTTCGTGATGAACTTCCCGGTGATTTCCACCCTGGTCACGGCCTTCAAGTCGCCAGGAGAGGTCAGTCGCAATCCCTCTCTCTGGATCGAAACCCCGACATTCGAGAACTTCGCGACAGTGCTGACCACCAGCGACCGGCTGAACATCTACAACTACCTCTGGAATTCGACCGTCGCGGCAGGGATTGGCGCGGTGTTGCCGATTGTCGTGGCCTTTCCCCTTGCCTGGGCCATCGTGCGGCGCGGCGTGGGGCGGGCGATCCTCTTTCCCCTGGTCGTCAATCTGCGGGCGCTGCCGCTGATCATCTTCGCCATTCCGATCTACATGATGTTCTCGGTTGCGGGCCTGCTGGATACGCGCCTTGGCCTTGGGCTGATCCTGGCCGTAGTCAACCTGCCGCTGGCGCTGATGCTTCTGGTCAATGCCGTGGCCGAGATCCCGCACGAGATCGAGGAAGCCGCGCACATGGATGGCGCCCGGTTGCCGCGACTTCTGTTTCGGATCGTGCTGCCGCTCTGTCGGCCTGCGCTGATCACCACCTTCATCTTCGGCTTCATCACTGCCTGGAACGAATTCCTGTTCGGCCTGATGCTGACCACAAGCAAGGCGGTGCCGATGACTGTCGGGGCCTCATTCTTCTTCGCCACCTCGGGAGGGGGCGTGCAATGGGGTGTCGCCGCGGCCGTGATGGTCGTCGCAGCCCTGCCGCCACTGGCTCTCGGGCTTGTCATGTATCGCCGCATCACCGGGTCCCTGGTTGCCGGCGCTGTGAAGGGATAGGCCATGGCCTCATTGCATCTTGAGCACCTGACAAAGACCTTCGGCAACCAGACGGTGACCCGCAATGTCTCGCTAAGCGTCGAGGATGGTGCCTTCTGCGTCTTCGTCGGCCCTTCGGGTTGCGGGAAGTCCACCCTGCTGCGTTTGATTGCCGGTCTGGAAGAGGCGTCAAGCGGCCGGATCATGGTTGCAGATCGGGATGTGACCAAGGTCCCGGCCTACGACCGCGACCTCGCCATGGTCTTCCAGAGCTATGCGCTTTATCCGCACATGACCGTGCGCGACAACATCGCCTTTTCGCTGCGCACCGCAAAACGGCCCGAAGACGAAGTCGCAGCGAAGATTGCCGAGGCGGCCCGGATCCTGAAGCTTGAAGACCTGCTTGACCGTAAACCCGCCCAGCTTTCCGGCGGACAGCGACAGCGGGTCGCCATCGGGCGGGCCATCGTCAAGCAGCCCAAGCTCTTTCTCTTCGACGAGCCGCTCTCGAACCTCGATGCCGAGTTGCGCGTCCACATGCGGGTCGAAATCGCCCGCCTCCACCGCGACCTGGGCACCACGGTGATCTATGTCACCCATGACCAGGTCGAGGCGATGACGCTTGCGACCAAGATCGTCGTGCTGCGCGCAGGCGAGGTCGAACAGGTCGGCAGTCCGCTGCAGCTGTTCGATGATCCCGACAACATCTTTGTGGCGGGATTCATTGGCAGCCCGCAGATGAATTTCTTCAAGGCGAAGCATCAGGGAGGCAGGCTTTTTGCCACTGATTTTCCGGACCAGTCCTGTCAGGCGCCCGCGCTTTCCGCAGCGCTTGCCGAAGGGCAGGACGTGACCGTGGGACTGCGGCCCCAGTTCATGGGCCTTGAGGGCAATGCAAGCCTCGAACTCATGATCGAGGTGGTCGAACACCTGGGCTCGGAAACACTCGTCCATGCCCGCCCGCCCGGTTCTGCGCAGATGATGACCGCATTGGTTGCCGACGGCCGCAATCTCGCGCCGGGACAAGCCTTTGTTGCCCGCTTCGATCCTGACAGGCTGATGGTCTTCGATGCGACGGGTAAACGGCTCCGCTAACCGACCGGAATTGGCCGCATCCGCCTGGACTGGCACTCGCGCGACGGACAATCCGGCGGCGGACCAAGCGAATGCCGCCGCCCTATCCTTGGCGAGACAAGAAAGGGCCCGCGGGATCACTCCCCCGGGCCCTGATCCATGGAAGATCCAGGACGTCAGGCTGCACTCACCGCGCGCTGGGTCAGGACCTTCACCAGATTGGCACGATAGGCGGCAGATCCGTGCAGGTCCGTATTCATCCCGGCGGGATCGACCTTCAGCCCGGCAATCGCCCCGGCCGAGAAATCGGCCGACAAGGCCTTTTCCGCGTCGCTCCAGCGGAAGACGCCATCATTGCCAGCGCCCGTCACGCCGACCCGCACGCCATTGGCGAACTTCGCAACGAAGACCCCGGTCAGGGCAAAACGGCTGGCGGGCTGGTTGAACTTCACATAGGCCGCTTTCGCCGGGATCGGGAAGACGACTTCTATGATGAACTCTCCCTCCTCCAGAGCTGTCGTGAAGAGACCCTGGAAGTAGTCGTCCGCCGCGATCTTGCGCTTGTTCGTCACCACCGTTGCGCCCGAGGCAAGCACGGCAGACGGGTAGCAGGCCGCCGGGTCGTTGTTGGCGATCGAACCGCCGATGGTGCCGCGCGAGCGAACTGCCGGATCACCGATGCCGCCCGCAAGGGCTGCCAGGGCCGGGTAGTGCTTGGCCGCCTCACGCGCGACCACTGCATGGGGCGTCGCTGCCCCGATATGCAAGCCACCGTCACCCATGCAGACGCCTTGCATCTCGGCAATGCCGGTCAGGCTGACCAGTACGCCGGGCGCAGCAAGGCGCTGCTTCATCGTCGGGATCAGGGTCTGCCCGCCCGAAAGGGCCTGCGCGCCGTCACCGGCCAAGGCCTTGGCCGCATCTGCGATGGTCGCGGGCTTCACGAAGTCGAAATTGTGCATCTGATCCTCCCTTCAGCCGTTGATCGCCGACCAGACCCGCGACGGCGAGACTGGCATGTCGATATGCGTGACGTGTTTGTGTCCGCCGCGCTGGAGCGCGTCGATCACCGCGTTGACCACGGCAGGCGGCGAGCCGATGGCCCCGGCCTCGCCGCAGCCTTTCACCCCAAGCGGGTTATGGGTGCAGGGCGTCTGGCAGGAATAGTCGACGTTGTAGAAGGGCACGTCTTCAGCCCGAGGCATCGGATAGTCCATGTAGGACCCGGTCAGAAGCTGGCCGGTCTCGTCATAGGTCGTGAACTCGCAAAGCGCTTGGCCGATCCCCTGCCCCACGCCGCCATGCACCTGACCCTCGACGATCATCGGGTTCATGATGTTGCCGAAGTCGTCGGCGCAGTGGAAGGCCACCACGTCGACCTTGCCGGTGCCCTCGTCCACCTCGACCTCGCAAAGATAGGCGCCTGCGGGGTAGGTGAAGTTGGCCGGGTCGTAGAAGGCGGTCTCTTCCAGCCCCGGTTCCAGGGTTTCCAGCGGATAGTTGTGGGGGACGTAAGCCGAGAAGGCGATTTCACCGAAGGTCTTGGCCTTGTCGGTCCCGGCCACACTGAATCTGCCATCGGCAAAGGTGATATCGCTTTCCGACGCTTCCAGCATGTGGGCGGCGATCTTCTTGCCCTTGGCCACGATCTTGTCCAAGGCCTTGTCCATCGCCACGCCGCAGACGGCAAGGCTGCGTGAGCCGTAGGACCCCATGCCGAAGGGGATCTTCGAGGTGTCGCCATGGACGATCTCGACCGAAGATTCCGGCACGCCCAGCTTCGAGGCCACGATCTGCGGGAAGACCGTCTCGTGCCCCTGACCGTGGCTGTGTGCACCGACCATGACCGAGATATTGCCGGTCGCGTTCACCCGCACGGTCGCCGCGTCATAAAGCCCGACGCGGGCGCCCAGGATGCCGACGAGGTGGCTGGGCGCGATGCCGCAAGCCTCGATCCAGGTCGACAGCCCCATGCCCCGAAGTTTGCCCTTTGCCTTGGAGGCAGCGGCGCGCTTTTCAAAGCCCGCGACATCGGCGATCTGCATCACCGTGTCCAAGGTCGCCGGGTCGTTGCCGGTGTCATAGGCCAGCGCGACCGGCGTCGTGTAGGGGAACATGTCCGTGGTGATGAAGTTCTTGCGCCGCACCTCGAACGGATCGAGGCCCAGTTCCCGGCACATCTTGTCGATCACCCGTTCGAGCGAATAGGTCGCCTCGGGCCGACCCGCGCCGCGATAGGCATCGACGGGGGCGGTATTGGTGAAAACGGTTTTCACGTTCACATAGACATTCGGCACCTTGTAGGGCCCGGCCATCAGCGTACCATGCAGGAAGGTCGGCGTGACGGTCGAGAAGTTGGACAGGTAAGCCCCAACGTTCGCCATCGTCTCGGTGCGGAAGGCGATGAACGTGCCGTCCTTTTCGCAGGCGAGCTCAATCTTCGTCACATGGTCGCGGCCATGCGCGTCCGAGAGGAAGCTTTCCGACCGTTCCGCCGTCCATTTCACCGGGCGGTGCAGCTTCTTCGCGGCCGCCAGCACCAGCGCTTCCTCGCCGTAGTGGTAGATTTTCGAGCCGAACCCGCCGCCGACATCGGGGGCCACGACCGTCAGCTTGTTCTCCGGAATGCCAAGCACGAAGGCCGCAACCAGAAGCCGCGTAAGGTGCGGGTTCTGGCTGGTCGTCGTCAGCTTGTAATCGCCTGTGCCCGGGAAATACTCGCCGATCGACGCCCGGGGTTCCATCGCGTTCGGAACCAGCCGGTTGTTCACCAGTTCCAGCGTGGTGACATGCGGCGCTGCCTTGATCGCGGCATCGACCTTGGCGCGGTTGTCCTCGATCCAGCCCCAGTCGTAGCACTGGTTGTCGGGGATCTCATCATGCACCCGGTTGGAGCTGTTCGCCAAAGCGGCGGCCATGTCGATGATCGCGGGCAGTTCCTCGATCACGCTGTCATCGGCCAATTGCTGTGCGGCATCCTTTGCCTGGGCATAGGTCTCGGCGACCACGGCAGCATAGGCGTCGCCGACATGGCGGACCTTGCCATGCGCCAGCACCGGACGCTTCGGCTCGCGCATCGGCTCGCCATTCCTCGACTTGATCAGCCAGCCCGCCGGGTTACCCCCGACATCCTTGAAATCCTCACCGGTGAAGACGGCCAGAACCCCCGGCATCGCCGCAGCTTTCGCGGTGTTGATGGACTTGATCCGGCCATGCGCCACGGTCGAACGGACAAAGACCGCCGCCGCCTGGCCGTGCACGGTGATGTCATCGGTATAGACCCCGCGCCCGGTCAGGAAGCGGATGTCTTCGCGGCGCTTCGAGGGCGCGCCAATCCCGTGATCTTTCGGCATCTGATCCCCCTATTCGGCCGGAACCGACTGACCGGACGCGGCCAGTACGGCTTTGACGATGTTGTGGTAGCCGGTGCAGCGGCAGATGTTGCCATCCAGGTAGTGGCGCACGTCATGCTCGCTGGGCTTGGGGTTCTCGGCCAGAAGTGCTGCAGCCGACATCACCATGCCCGGCGTGCAGAAACCGCACTGAAGCCCGTGATGGTCCTGGAACGCCTGCTGGATCACCCCGAGCGAGCCATCGGGATTGGCCATCCCCTCGATCGTCTTCACGCTTGCGCCCGCAACATCGGCGGCAAAGACCGTGCAGCTTTTCACGGGCTTGCCGTCGACATGCACGACACAGGCGCCGCATTGACTGGTGTCGCAGCCGACATGGGTGCCGGTCAGGCCCAGCCCCTCGCGCAGGAAGGCGGACAAGAGCGTCCGCCCCTCCACCTCACCGGAGACGGACTTGCCGTTCACGGTCATCGAGACCTTCGTCATCATCTTCCTCCCTGGGTATTCCTAGGCAATGGAACGATGGCGGTTCAGCCGCCAATCAGTCGTTTGAACCAACCCTTCTTCTTTTCTCCCGAATCGGCAACATCTTCTTCTGCAAGCTTTTCAACTTCCGGTTCCGGATCCTCGACCGCCGCCTGGAAGCGGGCAAAAAACTCGTCGGCAAGCTTTTTGGCAAAGCTGTCGATGATCCGACTGCCCAGCTGGGCGATCTTGCCGCCGACATTGGCTTCGGCCTCATAGGTCAGCCTTGTACCGCCTTCGATGGGCTCGAAGCTGACATTTGCTCCACCCTTGGCAAAGCCGGCGACGCCGCCCTTGCCCTCTCCGGAAATCTTCAGCGATTTGCCTTCCACGATGTCCGACAGATGAACCAAACCGGTAAAGGTCGCCGACACGGGACCGACCTTCTGCTTGACGACCGCCTCATAGCCCTCGGCGACCGAGCCGCTCAGGCTCTCGCAACCAGGGATGCATTCCTTCAGCACCTCGGGGTTCAGGATCGCGTGCCAGACCACATCCGGGCTGGCCTTGATGTCGCGTGTGTCTGTCAGCTTCATGGACGCTCCCTGCCCTGTCACGGCCCAGCGGTCCGACTTCGCGCGCCAAGCCATCCTATCCGACAAACAGGTTCACCGCTCTTGCAGGCAGGAGTCCAGCCCTACTTGAAACGGGCCGCAGCATTCAGCAACTTGCCGACAGCCGGCCGGCCAAATTCCTGGATCAGCGCAGGAAATCGACGAGCGTGTCGCGGGTGCCCTTGTCCCAAAGCGCGCGCAAATGCCGGGCAAACGCGCCGGAAAACGCAGGATTGCGGCCCAGTTCCCCATAGACTTCGCCCATTTCCAGCCAAGCCTCAGGCCGGTTGCGCGCGGCTTTCGCAAGTTCGGTCAGCCGTTCCCAATTGGGGTCATTTGGCGCGATCTCGGCACCGCTGTCGGTGATACCGTAGCAGTAGCGGCACCACAGGGCCGAGACGAGCGCCAGGCCCTCGACGTCGCCGCCCGCGGCCAGCGCATCGCGAATCGAGGGGACGATGAACTTGGGCTGCCGGTTCGAGCCATCGAGGCAGAGCCGACGTTCGGTATCGGCAACTTCGGGATTCGAGAAACGCTCGACGATCAGCCGGTAGTAAGCGCCAAGGTCAGTGTCGGGCACGGGCGGGATGTAGGGGATGATCTCGCGCATTTCGACACGGTCAAGCAAGCCGCGGATCAGCGGGTCGGCCATCGCCTCGTGGACATATTCGATGTCCATCAGACCGCCGGGATAGGCGATCGTCGCATGTCCGCCGTTCAGGATGCGGATCTTCATCCGTTCGAAAGCATGCACATGTGGGGAAAGCGTCACGCCGACCTTTTCCAAGGCCGGACGGCCCGCGGGGAAGTTGTCCTCAAGCACCCATTGCCGAAAGGGCTCGCAGGTCACAGGCACCGGGTCATCGCCAAGGCCGAATGCTGCCGCCATCGCCCTTTCGCGTGGACCGGTCGCGGGAGTGATCCTGTCGACCATGCCATTGGGAAAGGCGACATTCGCAGCAATCCATTCGGCAAACGCCGGATCGGACAGTCGCGCAAGGCCCACCACCGCATTCTGCGTGACATGGCCATTGCCCGGAAGATTGTCGCAGGACATGACGGTAAAGGGCGCAAGACCCGCCCCCCTGCGCGCCATCAACGCGGCGATGATCGCGCCAAAAGCGGTACGGTGCGGGTCTTTCGCATCCGCCACGATCTCGGGGTGGGCAGGGTCGAACTCTCCTGTCGCCGGGTTGATGAAATAGCCACCCTCGGTCACGGTCAGGCTGACGATGCGGATTTCCGGACGGCTCATCGCCGCGATCAGGGCGGCGTTGTCGGGCTCGACCGACAGGAAGTCGATCATCGAGCCGATCCGCCGGGCGGATTTGCCATTGGGATCAAGCTCGATCACCGTCGAGAGGCACCCTTGAGCCATGAGCGCCGCACGCATCTTCGCGTCGCCCTCGCGCACACCCGCACCCAGGATTGCCCAGTCGTGTCCCTCGCCCAAGGCGAAAAGGTCGTCCAGATAGACGGCCATATGCGCGCGGTGGAAGTTCCCCAGCCCGATATGGACAATGCCGGGGGTCAGCTTCGAACGGTCATAGGCAGGGAGCGCGACATTCATCTTCAGGCCATCCAGTTGCCGCCGTCCACGCCGAAGCACTGGGCGACGATGTACTTCGCTTCCGGCGTGGCCAGGAAGATCGCCATGCCGGTCAGATCCTCTGCAGTGCCCATGCGGCCGAAAGGCACGGCCTCGCCGACCTCTTTCTTCTTCTGGCCCAATGCCTTGCCTTCATACTTGGCAAAGAAGGCATCCACCCCGTCCCAATGCTCGCCATCCACCACACCCGGTGCGATGGCATTCACGTTGATGCCGTGCTGGATCAGGTTCAGACCTGCCGACTGGGTCAGGCTGATGACCGCCGCCTTGGTCGCGCAATAGACTGCCACCAGGCCTTCCCCGCGCCGCCCGGCCTGACTAGCCATGTTGATGATCGTCCCGCCCTGTCCGCGATCGATCATGTGCTTTGCAGCCGCCTGCAGGCAAAAGAGCGTTCCGGCCACATTCACCGAAAAAAGCTTGTCGTAGTCGGCCCGCGTGATCTCGACGATCGGAGCTGCAGTGAACAGCGCGGCATTGTTGATCAGGATGTCGAGCTTTCCCATCCTGGCGACAGCTTCCGCGAAGCCCGCATCGATGGACTCCTGTCGCGTCACGTCCAGAGCGATGGCATGGGCGCGCGGGCCCAGGGACTCGGCGGCCTTCTGGGCGGCGGCAAGGTTGATGTCGCCGATCGCCACTTCCGCCCCTTCCGCCAGATAGGCGCGGGCAAAGGCCAGGCCAATGCCGCGTGCGGCGCCGGTGATGAGGGCGGTCTTTCCAGTCAGTCTCATAGGGCAAGTCCATTTGCGTCAAAGCGGTGAATCTTCCCGGCCGGGGCCAGCCGGATGCGATCGCCGTGGTGGGCGTGAACCTCGCCCGGCGCGCGGACAGTCAGGGTGCCGATGCCATCCACCGCCACCTTCAGGAAGCTGTCCGAGCCGAGGTGTTCGGATAGTCCCACCACACCCTCCCAGGGGCCGTCGCCCACAGCGATGTGCTCGGGCCGGATGCCGATGGTCTGGGCATTGTGCTTGGCTGCCTCGGCGCCTTCGATGAAGTTCATGCGCGGAGAGCCGATAAAGCCCGCCACAAACAGGTTGCGCGGGAAGTTGTAAAGCTCAAGCGGCGCACCGACCTGTTCGATGCGGCCCGCGTTCAGGACCACGATCTTGTCGGCCATGGTCATGGCTTCGACCTGATCGTGGGTGACATAGATCATCGTGGTCTTGAGGCTCTGATGCAGCTCCGAAATCTCCTGCCGCATCCCGACCCGCAGTGCGGCGTCGAGGTTGGACAAGGGCTCGTCAAAGAGGAAGGCGGCCGGTTCGCGCACGATGGCGCGGCCAATTGCAACCCGCTGACGCTGGCCGCCAGAAAGCTGGCCCGGACGACGGTCAAGGTAGTTCGACAGGTTCAGGACCTTTGCGGCGCGTTCCACCCGTTTGTCCTGCTCGGCCTGGTCCATACCCGCCATCTTCAACGGGAAAGCGATGTTCTTTCTGACCGTCATGTGCGGATAAAGCGCGTAGCTCTGGAACACCATCGCCAGACCGCGCTTGGCGGGCGGCAGGTTCGTCGCGTCCTTGCCGTCGATCTCAATGGTGCCGGAGGTGGTATCCTCAAGCCCCGCGATCAGACGCAGAAGCGTAGATTTCCCGCAGCCCGAGGGCCCGACGAATACGACGAATTCGCCGTCCTCGATGATCAGGTCGATGCCCGGTATGACATCCACCTCACCGAACGACTTGCGGACTTTGGTGAGTTCGATCTTGCCCATGTTACCTCACTTCACCGCGCCGAAGGTCAGGCCACGGACGAGTTGCTTCTGGCTGAACCAGCCCAGGATCAGGATAGGCAGGATGGCCATGGCCGATGCTGCCGAGAGTTTCGCGTAAAAGAGGCCCTGCGGCGCCGAAAAGCTGGCGATGAAGGCCGAAAGGGGTGCCGCCTTGGTGGTGGTCAGGACGATGGTCCAGAACGCCTCGTTCCAGGCGAGGATGATGTTAAGGAGCATGGTCGAAGCGATACCGGGCAGCGCCATGGGGGTCAGGACATGAACGATCTCGCCCCAGAGGCTCGCACCATCCATCCGCGAGGCCTCGAGTATCTCGCCAGGGATTTCCTTGAAGTAGGTGTAGAGCATCCAGATGATGATCGGCAGGTTCATCAGCATCAGCGCAATCACCAGGCCGATCCTGGTATCGATCAGGCCGAACTTCAGGAACAGCAGATAGAGCGGGATCATGACCGCCACGGCGGGCATCATCTTGGTGGACAGCATCCACATCAGAAGATCCTTGGTCTTCTTGCCAGGCACGAAGGCCATCGCCCAGGCGGCGGGAATGGCGATCAGAAGGCCAAGCAGCGTCGAGCCGACCGAGATCACGACCGAGTTCCAGAAGAAGCGTGGATAGTCGGACCGTGCCCAGACCTCGGCATAATTTTCCAGCGTCCAGTCGGCCGACAGGAATTCCGGTGGCATGGCGACCGCGCTGGGTTCGGTCTTGAAACTCGTCAGGATCATCCAGAGGACGGGGAAGAAGATGATCAGCGCGACCGTCCATGCGGCCAGTGTGGTGAGCAACTTGCGGCGGGGGGAATGGGCGCGGGCCATGGGAACCTCAGTTGTCCAGATTGCGACCAAGGCCGCGCATCAGGAAGTAGGCCACGATGTTGGCCAGGATTACCGCGATGATCCCGCCTGCCGCTGCGCGCCCGATGTCCTTGGCCGCAATCGCCTGCTTGAAGATCATGTAGGGCAGCGTGGTCGAGGCCGATCCCGGCCCTCCTTGCGTGGTGGTGAAGATCTCGCCGAAGATGCCCAGCAGGAAGATCGTCTGGATCAGGATGACGACCGTAATCGCGCGCGTCATATGCGGCAGGATGATGTAGCGAAGTCGGCTGAAGGCCCCGGCGCCATCCATCTCGGCGGCTTCAAGCTGCTCGGACGAAAGCGACTGCAACGAGGTCAAGAGGATCAGCGTCGCAAAGGGCAACCATTCCCAGCTGACGATGCCGATCACCGAGGACATCGGATAGTCCTGCAGGAACAGGATCGGCTCATAGCCAAGCGCCATGGAAACGGCGGCGAACAGCCCGTTTTGCGGATGCATGAACAGGTTTTCCAGGATCGAGGCCGCAACAGGCGGCATCACGAAGAAGGGCGCGATGACGAGAATGCGCAGGACGCCTTGGCCCTTGATCGGCTGATCGATCAGAAGCGCGATCAGGATGCCCAGAGTGACAGTTATCACCAGGACCCCTCCGACCAGCACCAGGGTATTGCCCATGGCCAGCCAGAAATCGGGCGACTGGAAAAACCACACATAGTTCGTGAACCCGGTCCAGCCGGTCCGGTCCGGCGAGATCAGCCGGTAAAGCCGGAAGGAGTAGTAGAGCGTCATCGCCAGTGGCACGATCATCCAGACCAGAAGCAGGGCGACCGAAGGCGCGACCATCAGGCGGGCGGCAAGGCGGCTGGAATGCGTGGACATGGGCGAGGTCTCCGGGGTCAGGTGCCTGTGGAGAGAATGGCGTCAGAACGACGGTCGGGCAAAGCAGCCACAAGTCTTTTGGAAGGGCGGCTTGCGGACCGAAGTCAATCCGCAAGCCGTAGTGATCGCCCGGGACCTTGGGAGTAAACCCGGGCGTTCTGCTTACTTGATGTAGCCGGCAGCGGTCATTTCCGCGACAGCAAGAGCTTGCGCTTCTGCCAGCGCCTCATCGACCGTCTTCTGCCCGGCAAGAGCGGCCGAGAAGATTTCGCCGACGCTCGTCGCCAGACCCGCGAACTCGGGGATCGCAACGAACTGCACGCCGACATAGGGGACCGGCTTGGTGGCCGGGTTGGTCGGGTCCGCCGCGTTGATCGAGTCGATGGTCATCTTCGCGAAGGGCAGCGCGGCATATTCCGGGTTGGCATAGAGCGAGGTGCGGGTTCCCGGAGGAACGTTGCCCCAACCTTCTTTCGACGCAACCAGGGCAAGGTACTCTTTGTTGGTCGCCCAGTTGATGAAGGTCTTGGCAGCATCCTTGGCGTCCGACGAAGCCGGGATGGCCAGCGACCAGGCCCAGAGCCAGTTTGCACGCTTGCCAAGGCCCGCGTCAGGCGCCAGGGCGAAACCGACCTTGTCGGCGAACTCGGACTGTGCCGGGTCGGTCAGGGCGCCGGCCGAAACCGTGGCGTCCATGCGCATCGCGCACTTGCCCTGCAGCGACAGCGTCAGGTTCTCGTTGTAGCCGTTGTTCGACGCACCGGGCGGGCCGTACTTGGTCAGAAGCTCGACATAGTCGGTCATGACGGCTTTCCATTCCGGCTGGTCGAATTGGGGCTGCCAGTTTTCATCGAACCAGCGCGCGCCGTAGCTGTTCGCCATGGTGGTCAGGAAGGCCATGTTTTCGCCCCAGCCGGCCTTGCCGCGCAGGCAGATGCCGTAGATGCCGGCCTCGGTGTCGGTCATCGCGGCTGCAGCGGCCTTGATGTCGTCCCAGGTCGGAGCGTCCGGGATGGTGATGCCAGCCTTTTCGGCCAGGTCCTTGCGATAGTTCACAAAGGACGACTCGCCGTAGAAGGGCGAAGCGTAGAGGTTGCCGTCAACGGTCAGACCGCCGCGGATCGCGGGCAGAAGGTCGTCGACGTCGTAGTCGGCGGGCAGGTCGTTCAGGCTTTCCAGCCAGCCAAGCTTGCCCCAGATCGGAACTTCATAGGTGCCGATGGTGATCACGTCGTACTGACCGCCGCCAGCAGCGATGTCGGTCGTGACGTTCTGGCGCAGGACGTTCTCTTCCAGCGTCACCCACTCAACCTTGATGTCGGGGTGCTTGGCATAGAAGTCGTCCATCAGGCCCTGCATGCGGACCATGTCGCCGTTGTTCACAGTCGCGACGGTGATGGTGGTTTCGGCCATTGCGAATGTGCCGATCGCGCCAACGGCGCAGGCGCCCATGAGCGCCCGGATGCTGAGTTTCATGATATCCTCCCTAGGCGTGAGCAAATGCCCACTGCGTGAGTATTTATTCACCATTGCGTGCGCGAGGTCAACCGGGAATTTCCCAGCAAAGTCATTTCGAAACGGTTGGGCAGATCAGCCGAGCAGCGCTGCGGCTGTTGGTTCGTCCGTCACAAGGCAGTTGACGATTCGCCCGCGCAAGGCTGCTCGAATCGCGGTCACCTTGGTTGGGCCGGATGCGACACCGATGACCGGGACGGGACGCGCTGGCTCGACCCGCACCCCGCCGACGAGTGCAGAGATTGGCGTCTCGATATAGCGCCCCTCGGTGTCAAAGACCCCGCCGACGATCTCGCCCGCGGCCCCCTTGGCCTGCATTTCCGTCAGCTGGGCCCGGGTTACGAAGCCATCCTTGTACAAGGGTGCGTCTTCGCCCATCTGGCCGATCCCGACAAAGACCACATCGGCCTCTTTCGCCAGCTTTGCGACCGTCTGGACCGGGCGCAGCGCATGAAACATCGCGCGTTCTTCCGGCGTTTCTGAAATCAGCGGGACAGGCATCGGGTAATGCGGCGCATGCAGCTTGTCGGCCAGACGCATCACCACCTCGTAGAACGAGGCCGATCCGTCAGGCGCGATGTTGCCAATCAGCGAGACGATGCGGTGGCGTTCGTTCTTCTGCGTGGCAATCTCTCCCACCATCGCACTCAGCGCCCGTCCCGTGCCCACCGCGATCGTCTGCGCTTCGGTTCGTGCAAGGTAGCTTTCCAGCAGTGCCGCCGAGGCCGAGGCCGTGGCCCGTGCAGGATCGCCGCCCTGCCCCAGATCCGGCGCGACCCGAGCTTGCTGAAGTCCATAGCGCCGGATCAAACCGGCCTCGAGTTCCAGTGCCCGGCCGATCTTGTGATCCAGGCGAACCTTCACCAGCCCTTCTGCCATGGCCTTGCTGACCAGACGCTGAGCCCTTTGTCGTGACACGCCCAGTTCGGCGGCGATCTGGTCCTGGGTCATGCCGGCGACGTAGTAAAGCCAGCCGGCTCGGGCCGCTTCGTCAAGCAATGTCGGTTCGACCGTCATGGGATCGGCGCGCCTTTATGTAGTTCCGCGGCAATCTGGAAGAAACTGTCGAACGAGACAAGCCTGCGGTGGGGCCGGGCGTCTTCCGGTTCGTCAGGCGTAGCCTCGCCCAGATGGCTGCCACCTACAAATCGCCAGACCGTCATTCCCGCAGCCAGGCCCGCCCTGATGCCGGTTAGACTGTCCTCGATCACCAGTGTCTCCTCCGGCGCGGCACCCATCTTCTCGGCCGCCAGCAGGAAGAGATCCGGTGCGGGCTTGCCCCTTGCCACCATCGTCGAGGTGAAGAGGCGTTCACCAACCAACTCTGACAACCCGACAAGCTCCAGCGACATCGCAGCGCGGCGCGGGCTGGAAGACGTTGCGACACAGAAGGGAACCGCTAGGGATTGCAGGACATCATGCACATGCGGCACGACCTTCAGATCGCGGCGAAAGGCTGCCAGAAGGCTTTCGCGATAGTCTTCCTCAAAGCTGTCGGGAAGCGACAAGCCGAACTCGGTGCGGATCTGCTGCATGACCGTCGGGTAGCTGCGGCCCAGAAAGTTCCGCGCGACATAGTCAAGGTCGATCGCGACGCCCAGCTTGGCAAGTTCGGTGACCAGCATCCGGGCACTGATGATCTCGCTATCGATGAGAACGCCGTCGCAGTCGAAGATAATCAGGCTGAGCTTGGGCCTATGGGGCATCTGCGGCGACTTCCGGATGGGTATTTGCAGCCGAGAAATGCCCATTCTGCCGGGTCATCGCAAGCAAAAGACCGCACATGTCCAAGGTTGACCCTCATGAACATCAATTACCATGACCGGTAATGCGTTGGGTTATGATGGGCGGACAGAGCCATGCCCCCCTTCCTCGCCCTGCCCTTCGCCGCCACGGCCGCAACCTATGAGCTTGATCCCGCCCATACCTGGGTGCAGTTCTCGATCAATCACGCAGGCTGGGCGCAGGCTGTTGGCCAGTTCCGTTCCACCTCGGGGACCTTCGACTTCGACCCAGCCAATGCCGCCGCCTCGACCCTGTCGGTCACGATCGACGCGGCATCCATCGACACCAATGACGCGGCGCGCGACGAGCATCTGCGCAGCCCTGATTTCTTCAACGCTGCCGAGTTCCCGTCTCTGACCTTCACCGCGACCGCGATTGAAGTCACCGGCGAGAAGACCGGCAAGATCACCGGCGATCTGACCATGGTCGGCGTGACCAAGCCCGTGACGCTGGATGTGACCTTCAACGCCGAAGCGCCGCTTCCCTGGGATGCGTCGATCGTCAAGGCTGGCTTCACCGCAACCGGAAGCATCAACCCGGGTGACTGGGGCATGGCAAAGGTCGCTGAGTTCGGTCTCGGCCCCGATGTCGCAATCACCATCAACGCGGAAGCCGTGAAGAAGTGATTGCAGCCGGTGTCGCGGGGTGGGCTCCCACGCCCTGCGACGCCGATCTTGCCGGGATCAGCCGCGGTAACGCGCAGCGAGGGCGCGCAAGGCTCCGACAAACAGGGTCACGTCGATCCCGACGCCCACGAAGTTCGCCCCTGCCGCCTTCGCCGCATCGATGAACTCCGCCTCGGTCGCCAGAATGCCGGCAGCCTTTCCAGCCGCGCGGGTACGGCGCAGCCCCTCATAGATCGCCTCGCGGACCGCAGGGGCATCGGAACGGCCGAGGTGTCCCATATCCGCAGCAAGGTCGGCCGGGCCGAAGAAGACGGCATCGACGCCGTCAACCGCCAGAATATCGTCCAGGGCCGCCATGCCCTTCACGCTTTCGACCTGCAGGATCAGGCAGATCTGGTCGTTCGCCGTGGCCAGATAGTCCGGGATCGCCGAAAAACGCGAGGCGCGGGCCAGCGATGAACCGACCCCGCGAAAGCCTTGCGGCGGATAGCGCGTGGCCTGCACCAGCATCCGCGCCTGTTCGGCGCTGTCGACCATCGGGATCAGCAAGCTCTGCGCCCCGATATCCAGCGCCTGCTTTACCTTGACCGGATCCCCATCGGGCAGCCTGACCACCGGGACCGTGCCCGACCGCTCCAGAACCGCCAGCTGCGCCATGGTCGAACGCAGGTCGTTCGGCGCATGCTCTCCGTCGATCAAGAGCCAGTCAAACCCGGCCGTACCGGCCATTTCAGCGGCATAGGCGTCGGCCATCCCCAGCCAGAGACCATGGGTGACCTCGCCTGCCTTCAGGCGGCGTTTCAGGATATTCTCGGGCGCAGGCATCGCGGCTCCTTCAGGCAAACGACAGGCTGACCTGGCCAAAGGCGCCGAAGTCAGCGTGGAAATGGCTGCCGGGCGGCGCTTCGACCGGACGGATGAAACTTCCGGACAGGACGATGTCGCCAGCCGACAGACCCATGTTGTAGCGTGCCAGCCGGTGGACAAGCCACAGGATTCCCATCGCCGGATCGTCCAGCACCCCTGCGCCCAGTCCGGTCTCCTCGACCACGCCGTCGCGCTTGAGGATTGCCCCCTGCCAGCGCAAATCAAAGTCATCCACCCGATGGCGCTCACGCCCCAGGACGATCCCCGCATTGGCGGCATTGTCCGCGATCGTGTCAAAGATCGTCCGCGCCTTGCCCGTCACCGGATCGGTCCGCTGGATGCGGGTATCCAGGATTTCCAGACTAGGGGCCACATAGCCGGTCGCGGCCAGAACCTCGGCGCGCGTCACCGCCCCGCCCTTCAGGTCCGACTTCATGACAAAGGCGATCTCGGCCTCGATCCGGGGCTGGATGAACCGGCCTTTGGGCACGGTCGCGCCATCCGCAAAGGCCATGTCTTCCAGCAGCACGCCACTGTCGGGCGTGGAGATCCCCAGCGCCATCTGCATGGCACGGCTGGTCAGGCCTATCTTCCAGCCGATCGCTTTCGCCCCGCT
Source organism: Tabrizicola sp. (assembly GCA_016792685.1). GTDB lineage: Bacteria > Pseudomonadota > Alphaproteobacteria > Rhodobacterales > Rhodobacteraceae > Tabrizicola. The sequence goes on from JAEULQ010000098.1 coordinate 60,680, forward strand.
TGCGTGCTTGCGCCGCAAAAGCGCTGCCTGCACGGCATAGGCCTCATCCAGACCGGCCTCGGGGTAGACCTGCGACAGAAGTCCGATCTGCCGTCCGCTCCGGTCGGCCTGAAACAGCGCCTCGGCCGCAGCTTCGATCTGGTCTGGCGTCATTCGTCGCGTACTCCGTTGCGGAGGGTGCCGATGCCCTCGGCGGACACTTCGACCACATCGCCGGGCTTCAGCCAAACCGGAGGGTCAAACCGTGCCCCCGCCCCGGTCGGCGTTCCGGTCACGATGATATCGCCGGGGACCAGGGTGCAGAAGGTCGAGATGTAGGCGATCTGCCGCGCTACCGGGAACAGCATCCGGCCGGTACGGTCCTGCTGGCGGACCTCGCCGTTCACGCGTGTCTCAAGGGCCACGTCGACGATCTGCGACGGGTGACGATAGGGCACGGCCCAGGGGCCCATCGCGCCCGAGGCATCCCAATTCTTGCCCTGGGTGACGTTGAACTTGGCATGACGCACCCAGTCGCGGATCGTGCCTTCGTTGCAAAGGGTCAGCGCCGCAATATGGCTCAGCGCTTGATCCTCGGGGATGCGACGCCCGCCCTTGCCGATGATGACCGCAATCTCACCCTCATAGTCCAGCTGGGGGCTTTCCGGGGGCCGGACCAGCGGCCGGTCATGGCCGGTGAACGAGGACGGAAACCGGATGAAGAGCGACATGTTGGGCGGCGCTTCCTGCCCGTCCTTGTATTCGGCATTGCGGTCGGGAAAGTTCACCCCCACGCAGATGATCTTGCCCGGATCCGGTACAGGGATATCAAGAACATAGCTGCCATCGGCATGGCTGGCGGCACGGTCCGCTCCCGCTGCCAGAACCTCGTCGATCGCCCCGGCCGCGATCACGCCGCGCAGGGTCGGCCATTGCGGGAATTCGCCCGACAGCGCCAGCACGCCGCCCGGCGCCGTCACACCCCAGTGCTGCGTCCCGCCTGCCGTAAAGGTCACCAGGTTCATTGGATACCCCCCAGGCAGAGATATTTCAGTTCCAGGAAGTCATCCAGCCCGTGGCGTGACCCTTCGCGACCGAGGCTCGAGGCCTTGACCCCTCCGAAAGGGGCCTCCGCCGTCGAGATCAGGCCGGTGTTCACGCCCACCATGCCGTATTCCACCGCCTCGGAGACACGGAACACCCGGGCCAGATCGAGGGAACAAAGTTGGGAGGCCAGACCGAACTCGGTGTCATTTGCCGCGGCAATGGCTTCCTCCGCTTCGGCAGCGCCCAGGTCCGGCACATGGCCGATCACTGCGCCGGTCGAAGGGTTGGTGACCCCGATACCCCGCCCCCCGGCCTCGACCCAGCGGTGGCCGACAAGGGCGGCCTGACGAAAAAGGCTGGGGTCCTTCAGGGCCATCTCAGGGCGCCACAATGGGGGTGGCCTTCAGATCGCTCTCGGCAAGCGCTGCGCCGTCAAAGACCGAGCCGAGTTCAAACCAGCTTTTCGGTGCGGGCGCGCCCCAAAGCGTCTGGCGCTGCGGATCCTTCAGGTTCCACTTGATCGGCTCCAGGTCCGGGTCGCAGGTCTGGTAATCCGAGCAGTAGATCTCGGTCCGGTGGCCATCCCTGTCGCGGATGTAAAGGAAGAAGGCGTTGGAAATGCCGTGCCGCCCCGGTCCCCGTTCGATATTGGCCAGATAGCCCGTGGTCGACATCAGATCGAGAAGGTCGATGATGTTCAAAGGCGTCGGCACCCAGAAGGCCGTGTGATGCAGGCGCGGCCCGGTACCATTGGTGAAGGCGATGTCATGCACCCCGCCCTTGCGGTGCATCCAGGCCGCCCAGGTGCGCCCCGTCTCCTCATCCGCCGTGTATTCGGTGACGCGGAACCCCATGTCGCCGTAGAATTTCACCGCCTCGTCGACATTCGACGAAAAGAGGTTGAAGTGGTCGATCCGCAGGGGCTTTACCCCGCGATAGAGCCTGTACTGCTGATGGATGGGCGGCAGCCGGTCCATCCTGGCATAGAACTCCAGCGGCACGCCCCAGGGGTCGCGGGTGGACAGAACCCGCCCCATGAAGGGCCGTTCGATAAAGGCCACCGGCAAGCCGCGTCCCTTGAACCACTGCGCTGCCCGGTCAAGGTCTTCTTCGTCCCAGACCTTGAAGCCCAGAACCCCGACCGACCCCGCATCCGCCTTCCTCAGGATCATGCAGTGATGGCCGCGCTCCTCCATCGCACGCAGATAGATGGTCTCTGCGTCCTCATGCGTAACCTGCAGCCCCAGGGTATCGACATAATAGGCACGCGACCAGGCGAGGTCGCTCACGCGCAACTCGACATGGGACAGGCGGACGATGTTGAAGGGCGGGTACAGGTTCGAGGCGGGGATCGGCATTTCAGGCTCCCAGTCGTTGGATCTTGTGTTGGCCCAGGGCCAGGGCGGTGTTCTTCTGTTCCATGTAGAAGTCGAAGGACCATTGCCCCCCGTCGCGCCCGATGCCGCTGGCCTTGACCCCGCCGAAGGGGGTTGGCAGGTGGCGGACGTTTTCGCTGTTGACCCAGATCATCCCGGCTTCGAGCCCATCGGTAAAGCGCAAGGCGCGGGTCAGGTCGTTGGTCCAGACATAGGCGGTCAGCCCGTAAGCCACGTCATTGGCGATCGCCAGCGCCTCGGCCTCGTCCTTGAAGGTGATCGAAGTCAGGAACGGGCCGAATACCTCTTCCTGAGCAATACGCATTTCCGAATGCGCGTTCGTAAAAAGCGTCGGACGCACGAACCAGCCCCGATCGCCCACCCTTGTACCGCCAGCAGCAAGCGTCGCCCCGTCCGCCTTGCCGATCTCGACGTACCCAGTGACCTTGTCGAAATGCGTCTTGTGGATCAGCGGCCCGACTTCGGTTTTCGGGTCCAGCGGGTGACCGACCTTGATGTTGTTCACCCGCGCGATCAGCCTTTCATGGAATTCCGCCGCGATGCTTTCCTGAACCAAAAGCCGCGAGGACGACGTGCAGCGTTCGCCGTTCAGCGAGTAGATCATGAAGATCGCGGCGTCGAGCGCGCGGTCAAGATCCGCGTCGTCAAAGACGATGCAGGGGTTCTTGCCGCCCAGTTCGAAATGCACCCGCTTCAGCGTGTCCGCACCCTGTTTCATGATCATGCTGCCAGTCCGGCTTTCGCCAACAAAGGCGATGGCCTTGATGTCAGGGTGTTCGGTCAGGGCGCGGCCGGCCCCTTCCCCCATGCCGTTCACCAGGTTCAGCACGCCTGGCGGAAGCCCCGCCTCTTGACAGATCTCGGCCAGAAGCCGCGCGGTCAGGGGGCTGAACTCGGCCGGTTTGTGAACGACCGTGCAGCCTGCCGCGAGCGCGGGGGCAATCTTCCAGGTCGACAGCATGAAGGGCGTGTTCCATGGCGTGATCACGCCAACCGGGCCGATGGGCTTGCGGGTGGTGATGTTCAGATGCGTCGGCGTGGGCAGGCTCAGCCCGTCGCGCGCAGTCGGGGCAAGATCGGCGAAGTAGCGAAAGTTCTCCGCCCCCCGCAGTGCCGCCTTGGACATGAAGCGCCAGGCCTGGCCCGTGTCCCAGCATTCGCACAGCGCGATCTCCTCGGCCCGCGCCTCGATCAGATCGGCGATCCGGTGCAGGATTGTCTTGCGCGTCTCGCCATCCAGCGCGGCCCAGGCCGGAAACGCCGCCTTGGCGGCCTTTGCAGCGGCATCGATATCCGCCGCCGTGCCCAGCGCCACATCAGCGATCAGGCTTTCATCCACGGGCGAGTGGGTCTGGAACGTGCCGCCCGCACCAGACACCGACTGTCCGCCGATCAGGTTCAGGATGCCTGTTTCCCGAAACCGTGCCAGATGACCGGCAAGTTTGGCCTGATGGGTGGCTAGGTCGGTCATTCATTTTCTCCGGGAAGATAGCGGCGAATAGAGCTGGTCTTGGGCGAGAGATCGGCATCGATGTCGCGCATCTCGAAGGACAGCATGAAGGACGAGGTCGCCAGAACCTCGGCACAATAGGCCTCGGCCGCGGCGAAGATTCTGGCCGTCGCGCTTTCCTTGTCCGACTGAGACCTGCCGGCCCGAAGACGCAGCGAGATGTCCAGAAAGGCGTGATCGGGATTGCCGTCCGCAATCACCACATGATCGCAAGCCGTCGCCCTGACACGCAGCCCGGCAAGGGGCAGGATCCCGGTCTGCACCGCCGCATCCCGCAGGGCGCGGCACAGGCCGGGAATATCCAGCCGGGCCTCAAGGTTAGGGGAGTAGTCGATGATGATATGGGGCAAGACGGCCTCCCGTATTACTTGCTTTGTTAAGCAAATTACTTGCTTTGTCAATAAATACTCTGTCACTTGAGCACCTAGGTAGCAAGCATTCTTGCAGCACGATCCGGAAATGCCATTGAATCACGGCTTACGGGGCCTGCCCTTGGGCGGATTCCGCACTCCGGAGCGCCTTTCCCGCAGGGAAACCGCCGAAACCCGCGGTTACTTGAGGAGAATCCCCGCCAAACCGGAAAGAGAAAAGGTATCAATGGGTTGATGGCGGACAGTGAGGGATTCGAACCCTCGAGACGGTTCCCCGCCTACACACTTTCCAGGCGTGCGCCTTCGACCACTCGGCCAACTGTCCGTTCCGCGGCTGATACTCTGCCTTGGGGACCGCGTTCAAGGGCCAATTGTGGGACGCCATGAAATCCTCTCGCCTGCCGGAGGGTGGGCCGGAAGCTTTCAGGCAAGCAGGATCGAGACTCGGCGGTTCTGACGTCCCTTGTTCTCGATCTTGCCAATCTCGACCCGGCCGATCTCGCCAGTGCGGCGGACATGGGTTCCGCCGCAGGGCTGCAGATCGATCAGACTGGCCCCGTCCGCGATCCGGACAAGGCGAACCTTGCCCTGCCCGACCGGCGGCCTGACCGACATGGTCTTGACCAGCCCGGGGTTCGCCGCAAGCTCGTCATCCGTGATCCATTCGTCCGTGACGGAAAGGTCCCTTTCGATCAAGGAATTCAGCGCCTCTTCCAGCGCGGCCACATCCCCCGGCGGATCGGGCATGTCGAAGTCGAGCCGCCCCTTGTCCGTGGCGATCTGACCTCCGGTCACTGGCAAGGGGATGACCAAGGACAGCAGGTGCAGGGCGGTATGCACCCGCATGTGGCGATACCGCCGCCCCCAATCGATCAGTTGGCGGGCCTGCGACCCAATAGGCGGCATCGGCAGGGGCTCGGCCGGGACAAGGGCCACGCCGCCCTCGACCTTCAATGCGGTCGCAATCGGCATCCGGCCGCCGGACCACTCCAGCATACCGCTGTCGCCGGGCTGCCCGCCGCTCGTCGCGTAGAAGATGGACTGATCGACAATCAGCCCACCCTCGGCCGTATGCCCGATGATCCGGCAGTCAGCAGCCGTCTGATAGGCATCTGCCCGAAACAGAAGCTCGGTCACCGTTCCGCCCCCTTGACTTCGCTCGTCGCTGCGGCCCGCCGCGTCGGCTTCCGACGTGCCGTCGGTGGGCGCTCTGCCTGCACCAGATCTGCCAGAGCCAGCACCGTCTCGGCGGTCTTGATCGGATCGGGCTCTGCCGGCGGTGCCGGCGGCGGCACGATCGGGATGCCCTCGGCGGCCAGGCGCTCGATGATCCGGTGGTTGATGTCGCTGCGGACCTGCAGGCTGAAGTTCACGTCACGCAAGATGACCCGGATCTCGAAGTTCAGCTGCGTCGCCGTATAGCCCATGAAGGCAATCACCGGCGGCGGGTTCAGGATCGCCAGCGGCTGCTCTTCGGCGATCTCGCGCAGAATCCGCTCGACCCTGCGCGTGTCCGAGCCAAGCGCCACCGAGACCGGAATGATCACCCGGCCCGAAAGATTGAACCTTGTCCAGTTCGTCACCCGGCCGGTGATCAGGTCGGCATTCGGCACGATGACGTCGTTGCGATCGAAGGTCTCGATCCGGGTCGAGCGGACCGAAATGGCCCGGACCTTGCCTTGAACGCCCCCGACTTCGATCCAGTCGCCCTCGCTGACCGGACGTTCGACCAGAAGGATGATGCCTGACACAAAGTTCGACACGATGGTCTGCAAGCCGAAACCGATGCCGACCGACAGGGCACCGGCAACGATGGCGAGGCCGGAAAGATCGATCCCCGCGGCATTGATCGCGATGAGGGCCGCCAGAAAGATGCCGACATAGCCGACCCCGGCCACGAGCGCTGTCTGTCCGCCCTGTTCCATGCTGGTCTTCGGCAGGATCGAAGTGCGCAGCGCCCCCTGGAACAGTCGCGTCAGCATGTAGCCGATCACGAAGACCACAGCGAAGATCATGAAATCGGTCGGCGAGATCTTGGTGCCGCCCATCTGGAAGCCTTCGGTGAACCGGGTCCAGAGTTCGGTCAGGTCCGAAAGCCTTGCCCCCCAGATCAGCGCAAGAACCGGCAAGGCAAGGATCGAAAGCCCGAAGCCCGCCAGAACGGGGATCAGCGCATCCCGGGCCTTTTCCTCGGATCTGGTGATCAGCGCCCAGGCGTCCCCGATCAGCCGCTGCAGGATGAACAGCAGCGTGACCAGCGCGAAGGACAGCATGGCCGGATAGATGATCGCCTCGGCGGCCTGCACATAGCCAAAGCCCGCCAGCACCGGCCCGAAGAAGCCGACCACGGTCAGCCCCCGCGCCAGAAGCTGGATCAGCTTCAGACTGTAGCTCGATATCTTCTCTTCGGTCTCGCGGGTCTTTCGCAGCGTCCGACCCAGCCGCATCAGCACCAGGCCGCCCATCAGCAGGATGGGAAATGACATGACCGAGGTCGTCGCATCCGAATAGGCCTGTGCATCCATCGCCGCGCTGCGCAGCATGTCCGCCCCAAGCACCAGACCCATCAGGACGGCCAGGAACCTCCCCTCGGCACGACGCTCGGGCGGCAATGGCAAGACCGCGCCATCGCCCTGCAGCCGCGGGAAAGCCCGCGCGCCAAGCCAAGCGGCCGAGAACAGGACAAACCCGGCGATCGGCAGCACAAGCACGATCAGCGAGCCGACTTCACCAAGCATTCCGCTTGCTGCAAGAGCGAAGGACAGGGCAACCACGCCCAGCGTAGGAAGGATGATCCCGCCAAGCGAGGCAATCAGCGCCCAGAAATGCCTGCCCCGGACCGATGCGCCTTCCTGCAGCCTCTCGGCGAACCGTTCGACCCAGCGCCGGACATAGACGACCAGCGCGAACGCGACGACGACCAGCACAAGGATCAGCGGCAGGTTGTCAAACAGCACGCCGCGCGCCTTGGGGTCCGCCCAGGCGCTGGACGTCTCGTCCCAGATCCGCAGCAAGGTGTCGGAAAGCCCGATTGCGGCTTCCGGCCAGTTGCCAGGGTTCAACGGGGAAGGCCAAAGCTGCAATAGCTCGTCCGCCTGGCGTTCGCGCAGGGTGCGGTCAATCTCGTCGATCAGCCCGTCTGCCCGTCGGTAGGCTTCTTCGGCAGCGATCCCCGGGGCTTGCAACTTGACCAGCTGACTGGCCAGTTCCTGCCTGCGAGCCGAGATTTCCTCGGCCTCAACCACGCCGTCCGCCGGAGTTGGGCCCAAGGCATCAATCTGCTGGCGCAAGGTCGCGATCCGCGCCGAATTGGCGCTTTGCGCATTCAGAAGCGCCGCGCGCCATTTCGCCAGCTGCGCCCGGATTTCTTCCATCCGTTCGCTCGAGGTATTGCGGTTCTCGATCTCTGCTTCGGCCCGCTCGGCCATCTGCTGCCAGAGCGCATAGTCAAGCTCGGCACCGTCCAGAGCCGGCTCGGCAGCAGTCGATACCCCGTCCCCCGACTGGTCCTGCGCGGCAACCGGCATGCCGGTCAACGCCAGGACAAGACCCAGCCAGAGAAGTAGCCGCCTCATGCGTCTTCGTAGACCGTGGGAATGGCCCGACCCGCCCGATCCAGCCAATCCGGCACCGGCAGGCCCTTTTCGCGCAGGAAGGTCGGGTTATAGACCTTGGACTGGTAGCGGCTGCCATAGTCGCACAGGATGGTGACGATGGTCTTGCCCGGCCCCATCTCGCGCGCCATGCGGATCGCGCCCGCGATGTTGATGCCGGTCGAGCCGCCCATGCAAAGCCCTTCGTCGGTCAGAAGATCGAAGATGATCGGCAGCGCTTCGGCATCCGGAATGCGGTAGCTGAAATCGGGCTTGAAACCTTCGAGGTTGGCCGTGATCCGGCCCTGGCCGATACCTTCGGTGATCGAACTGCCGGGGCTTTCCAGCTTGCCCGTGGTGTAGAACGCATGCAGCGCCGCGCCCTCCGGATCAGCGAGGCCGATCTTCACGCCTTTCGATTGCAAGGCCGCAGCCACCCCCGCCAGCGTCCCGCCCGAACCGACGGCGCAGATGAACCCGTCCACTTTGCCGCCTGTCTGGTCCCAGATCTCTGGCCCGGTCGTCTCGATATGCGCCTGACGGTTCGCGACATTGTCGAACTGGTTGGCCCAGATCGCGCCATTGGGCTCGGTCTTGGCCAGGGCCTCGGCCAGCCGGCCGGAATAACGGACGTAGTTGTTCGGATTGCGATAGGGCGCAGCAGGAACCTGAACCAGCTCGGCCCCCGCCAGGCGCAGCATGTCCTTCTTTTCCTGGCTTTGCGTCTCGGGGATCACGATCACCGTCCGAAAGCCCATGGATGCGCCGACCAGCGCCAGCCCGATCCCAGTATTGCCCGCCGTGCCTTCGACAATCGTCCCGCCGGGTTTCAACAGACCCTTGGCAACCGCATCCTTGATGATGAAAAGCGCCGCCCGATCCTTGACCGACTGGCCAGGATTCATGAACTCGGCCTTGCCCAGGATCGTGCAACCGGTGATCTCGGAGGCCTTCTTCAGCTTCAGAAGCGGCGTGTTCCCGATGGTGTCGGCGAGATCTGAGTGGATACGCATGGGGCTTTCGGTCCTTGGTCGTTTTGACAAGGTGTAGGCCCCGAAAAGCGCGAACTCAAGCGCTTGGGCGGAAAAAGGCGGACGGTTTCCCATTGGTGCCTGGGGCGGAACCCTGTTGCAGGAAAGTCGTCCCGCCAAAGACAAACGCCCCGGACCAGAGGTCCGAGGCGTGTGTGCGATCTTCTCTCCGGTCAGGCGGCCGGGGCTGGCCTCAGGCCTCGACCCAGAGGCCTTCGTCCTTGATGACCTTGTAGGCTTCGTCCAGCGACTTCTTCGCCCGTTCGATCAGGACGTCGATCTCGCCCGTCGTAATGGTCAGCGGCGGGGCGATGATCATCCGGTCGCCGACATGGCGCATGATCAGGTTGTTGGCAAAGCAGCGCTCGCGGGTCTTGTAACCAACGGTTCCCGCCTCCGAGGCAAACTTCGCCCGTTTCGCCTTGTTCGGCGTCAGCGCGATCGAACCCATGAGGCCGACAAGCTTCGCCTCGCCCACCATCGGGTGATCGGTCAGGGCATCCCAACGCTCTTTCAGATAGGGATGCGCGACGTCGCGGACATGCTCGACAATCTTCTCGTCCTGCATGATCCGCAGGTTTTCCAGCGCGACTGCACAGGCGACCGGGTGGCCCGAGTAGGTATAGCCGTGGAAGAACTCGCCCGCCCCACCGACCACTTCGGCAACCTCGTCACAGACGATGGACCCACCGATCGGCGCATAGCCCGAGGACAGGCCCTTGGCGATGGTCATGATATGCGGCTTGATGTTAAAGGTCTGGCTGCCGAACCAGTTGCCCGTGCGACCAAACCCGGTGATGACCTCGTCGGCGATCAAGAGAATGCCGTACTTCGCGCAGATACGCTGGATTTCCGGCCAGTAGGTCTTTGGCGGGACGATCACGCCCCCTGCCCCCTGGATCGGCTCGCCGATGAAGGCCGCCAGGTTGTCGGGCCCGACCTCAAGGATCTTCTCTTCCAGCGCCCGGGCACGGACGAGGCCGAATTCGTCCTCGCTCATGTCGCCGCCTTCACCCCACCAATAGGGCTGATCGATATGCTCGATCCCGTCGATCTTGCCGCCATGAGCATGGATCGGCTTCATGCCGCCCAAGGAGCCGCCGCCCATGGTCGAGCCGTGATAGCCGTTCCAGCGCCCGATGATCGTCTTGCGCCAGGGCTTGCCCTTCACGTCCCAGTAGCGGCGGACGAGGCGGATGTTCGTGTCATTGGCCTCCGAGCCCGAACCGGCGAAGAACACATGGTTCAGATCGCCCGGCGCCAGCTTGGCGATCTCGGCCGCCAGGGCGATGGCAGGCACATGGGTGGTCTGGAAGAAGGTGTTGTAATAGGCCAGCTCTTCCATCTGCCGCGCGGCGACCTGGGCCAGTTCTTTCCGGCCATAGCCGATGTTCACGCACCAAAGTCCCGCCATCCCGTCGATGATCTTGTTGCCCTCGCTGTCGGTGAGCCAGACCCCTTCGCCCCGGGTGATGACCCGAGCGCCCTTGGCAGCAAGGCCGGCCTTGTCGGTGAAGGGATGGAAATGGTGGGCGGCATCCAGCCGCTGCAGCTCGGCAGTCGGCATGTGGTTGGTGATCATGTTCATGGGCGGACCTCGCGGAATCGGCAGGGCGGATCGCCCCGTTCTGACGCCACGATATGATCAAACGCGGCGGGCTTCAAGAAATTTGATCAAATCTTTTCAGAGGCTCGAAAACCAGGTTTGAGATTGACGGAAATGCTTCGGAAAGCGCGCGGGACAGCGCCCTCAGTCAGTCGGGATAAGGGCCAGAAGCCCGGAAGACGACAGGAAAGATCCGCGCGTCACCCCGCTCGTGCGATGCTGGTCGTCAGGCGCCTTCGGCCAAGGCCTGGCGCACATGATCGACACCCTGCTGGATGTCCCGCTCGATGGCATGGGCCAGGGCTCGCCCGTCCCCCGCCCGCATCGCCGCGATTGCCTCACGATGAAGGTCGGGCGCAACATCGCGGCCAAAGCGGTCGATGACCGCGCGCAGCGAAGGTCCCGCCCTCAGCCACAGCGACCGCGCAAGATCCAGCAGCACGGGCGCATCCGCCGCCTCGTACAGCGCGAAATGGAACGCATGGTTGGCCGCCAGATAGTCCGGCAGCTTGCCGGCATCGATGGCCCGGTTCACGGCGCCGTCGATCCCTTCCAACCGGTCGATCTGCACCGACGTCAGTTTGCGTGCCGCAAGTTCGGCCAGTTTCGGCTCGATCGCCAGCCTGGCGTAGGCCACCTGGTCCAGCATCTCGGCCGACAGTTCCGGCACGGCCACACGGCGATTGCCTTGCGGCAGAAGCGCCCCCTCTGCCGTCAGCCGCCGGATCGCTTCGCGGACCGGCGTCATCCCGGCCCCCAGATCGCTGATAAGCCCCTGGATCGTCACGGGCTGTCCCGGTGCCAGATGGCCAAACAGGATCATGTCACGCAGACGCGCGTAAGTGACCTCGTGGCTTGGTATCTTCCGGTTCTCCGCGTCCATCGGGGCTCCCTTCGGCTGCTCCCTTTATGACGCCATCCGCCGGGCAATCAAGATGTGATCAAATCCTCAAGGCGCTTTGAGCCGAGATCGTTGCAAGGGTCATGCTCACTTCTGGCTCTCATGAAGCCCGTCATGGCCAGAGACTGGCCGTTCCACCGAAGGCACAATGCAAGGCCGGGCCTGTCGCAGGCCGGGAACTCGGGCGGAAAGATCCCTCAATCCTTCCGCCCGCATGGCCGACCTGACAGGGAGGTGCCAGGTCCTGGCCAACCCTAGATGAGAAGCGCCCGCGCCTCGTCCGGCGACAGCGCGGCGGGCCGGGTGCAGGTTGTGCTCAGCGTCACGAACTGGCCGGTTTCGCCCGATTTCAGGCATGCGGTCATCACCTCGACCCCATGCAGCGTGCGCTCCAGCGAACAGCGCGCATCGCGGCCGCCCTGCAGAGCCGCAACCATGTCAGCCAGGCCTGCCGTCCGGTAATTCGCCAGGTCACGACCGTTGTGGTGCTGGTTCACCACGCCGAACGGATGGTCCCATGGCTCCAGTTCCGTCAGGCTGCCGTCACGCCCCCCGATCTCGACCCTGCCACCGAAGAAGTTCGGGTCGGGGACGTAAAGGGTGCCCTCCGTGCCATAAAGCTCGAAGTGGTTGCGCTTGTGGTGCCAGACATCCCACGAGGTCGACAGGTTGATGGTGGCGCCGTTGTGGAACTCAAGCAGCGCATGGATGTTGGTCGGCGTCTTCACCGGCACCTTTTCACCATTGCGCGGCCCGTTCGAGATCGTGCGTTCCTTTTCGGCCGAGGACGTCAGCGCCCCCACGCGCCGGACCGGACCAAGGAAGTTGATCAGGTTTGCGATGTAATAGGGTCCAAGATCCAGCATCGGCCCGGCCCCCGGCAGGAAGAAGAAGTCCGGGTTCGGGTGCCAATGCTCCATCCCGTGGTTCAGGACTGCTGCACAACCCGCGGTGATCGTGCCGACCCGTCCCTCGTCAAGGATCGCACGGGCCTGCTGATGCGCACCACCGAGGAAGGTGTCAGGCGCGCAACCGACGGCAAGCCCCTTCGACTTTGCCAGATCGCGCAGCGTCACCCCTTCCTCCAGGGTCAGGACCAACGGCTTTTCGGAATAGGCGTGCTTGCCGGCCTCGAGAATCCGTTTCGAGACCGCATAATGCGCATCAGGAATGGTGAGGTTGATCACCACGTCCACGTCCTTGTTCGCCAGAAGGTCTTCAACCGACTGCGCCTTGACGTTGAACTCCTCTCCCCGCGCCTTGGCGGCTTCCATGTTCACGTCCGCGACGCTGCGGACCTCCAGCCCCTTGAACAGGGGCGCCAGCCGCAGATAGCTGGTCGAGATATTGCCACAACCGATGATCCCAAGACCCAGGTTTGCCATTTTTCCAATCCTCAGAATGCTTTGGCCGAAGCGATCGAGCGGGTCGCGAACCGCACGTGATCCTTCGGGTTGTCGTGTTCCATGACGAAATGGCGGACACCGATCTTGCGCAGTGCAGCCATGATTGCAGGCCAGGCCACGGTGCCAAGGCCCACGTCCGCCCACCCGTCCTCGTCGGCGTTCTGCCCCGCTGGCGCGATGTCCTTGACGTGCGCGGCGGTGATCCGGTCCTTGTATTTCTCGATCCAGGCCAGCGGGTCGGCCCCGCCCCGGACGACCCAGGCCACATCCATTTCCCATTCCAGGCCAGGGCCGCCCTGGAAGATCCGGTCCTGCGGGAGCGAGCCGTCGGACAGCGCCTTGAATTCGAAGTCATGGTTGTGCCAACCGAAACCGTAGCCGGCCGCCTTGTAGGGCGCGCCCGCTTTTTGCAGCCGCGCGCCAAAGGCCTTCCAGCCCGCCGCATCCGTCGGGCGATCCTCGGCCATGATGTAGGGGCAGAACAGCCGCTCCATCTTCAGGGCCTTGGCGATGCCCAGCACCTTGTCGACCTCAGTCTCCAATTGTCCCAGCCCGAAATGCCCGGTCGGCATAGTCAGGCCGGTGGCCGCCAGCCCCGCCTTGGTTGCCTCGACCGCCGCATCATCGGCATAAAGCGCGCCATAGCCTTCGACGGCCGTGTAGCCAGCCTTCGCCAGCATCTGGAACGTCGCGTCCATCGGAGGGAAGTTCCGGGAGGAATACAGCTGATAGCTGAACATGAGTCAGGCCTTTCGTCAGGCGCCATAAGTGGCGGAATGAAGATCGCGTAGGGTGAAGACGGGCACCGCCGAGGGGTCCTCGGGGGTGAAGGTGATCGTTGTCGGATAGCCCGGGAACATTGTCACGGCATTGGCCGAGAACCGGCCCGGAACTTCGGATTCTACTGCAACAAAGGGCGCGAGAGCCTTGACCTGCAATGTCAATTTCCACACGGCGCCTTCCTGCCGGATATCCGCTGTCAGGCCGGACGGAAGCAGGTCATAGGTCTTCCATGGTTTCGGCGCATGGACATCGCCACCCACCGCATCCCCAGCCCAGGTGAAGGCAAGAACTTCTCCCGGCCGAAGGGAATCGGGTACGACGGTCAGCACCGGCACCGCCGCATCGGTGGGCACCGTGGCGGTTGCCTGCCCCAGCGTCCGGGTCGACCCATCCATTGCCGCCGCGTTGGCCGTGACCGTGATCGTCACCGCCTCTGCCCGGTCATTCACGGCCCGCAACTCGATGGCGCCAGCCTTCGGCACTGCCGTCACCATCACCGGCGCGTAGAACCGCGCGGCCATGTGGTGCAAAAGCTTCCAGTTCCCGCCATGGTCCAGGCTTGCCCAGCTGCAGACCGGCCAGGTGTCATTGAGCTGCCAGTAAAGCGTCCCCTGGCAATGCGGCTTGAGGCTGCGCCAATGGGTGACCGCCGTCTTGATCGCCAGGCCTTGCTGCACCTGGCTCAGGTAGACGAAGTTCGGGAAATCCACCGGGAAGCGGAAATAGCGGAACATCGTCTCCGCGATCCGCGCATTCCCGCCGGGATTCTTCTGGTGGCTCTCCATAACCGGGGCGGCGATGTTCCAGTCCTTGGGGTCGGCGAACCGCTCAATCGCAGTCAGCGACGGATAGGATTGAAAGCCGAATTCCGAACAGAACCGGGGGCTGACGTCGCGATAGTGATCAAAGTCTCGCCCTTCGTGCCACACTGACCAGAAATGCATGTCTCCCGAGCTGTCGTCATGCCACGCGTCGCCGAACGCCATCGGACCGGGGCTGGGCGACGACGGCCACCAATTCGCCCCCGGCAGCTCCGACAGCAAGGCCGCTTCCACGGTCCGGTTCAGCCGGTCGTAGTTCACCAGATAGCGGTCGCGGTCCTTGCGGCTTTCGGGGAACCAGGTCAGTGCCCCGATCAGCTCGTTGTCCCCGCACCAGAGCGCCAGGCAGGCGTGATGGCTGATCCTTGCCACGACATCCCGCACCTCGGCATCCACTTCGGCCAGGAACTCCGGCGTCGAGGGGTATAGGTGGCAGGCAAACATGAAATCCTGCCAGACCATTAGGCCCAGCTCGTCGCAGAGATCATAGAACCAGTCCGGCTCGTACCGCCCACCGCCCCAGATGCGCAGCATGTTCATATTCGCATCGACAGCCGACTGCAGAAGCTGTCTCACCGCGACCGGGGTTATCCGTCCGAAAAGCGCGTCCGCCGGGATCCAGTTCGCCCCTTTGGCAAAGACCGCCCGCCCGTTCACCCTGACGCCAAAGGACCGCCCCGCCACGTCGGGCTCGCTGACCAGTTTCATGTCCCGAAGGCCAATCCGCTTGACCGCCCGCGCCCCGCCGCCGGTCAGCAGCAGGTCATGCAGCACCTGCGCTCCCTGGCCCGCCGGCCACCAAAACACCGGGTCGCGCACCAACAGCGACAGCTTCGCCACGCCGCCCACGACGGGCGCAGTTTTCGATACTCCACAAAGGCTTGCAGTCACTTCTTCAGAAGTTGCATGAACCGTCAGCCGCACTTCGACCTGACCGTCAGAGTGCACCTGATCGACAAGCACATCCCCGATCCGCGGCCCCACCGGCTCAAGCCGGATCGCCCCGGAGATGCCGAAGACCCCCAGCGCAATATTCCAGTCCCAGCCAAAGTCGCACTGCTGTTTCCGCAGCATGTTGGCATGCGGAATGGGCCCATTGACCTGCTGATAGGGAATCGGAAACGGCATCCGTGCCGCGCGTGCCGCTGCCTCGCGTACGGGTGATCGGAACAGGACCTCGACCGCATTCTCCCCAGTCCGCAAGGCGGAGGACACGTCCACCCGCCAGCGTCGGTGGACGTTTGCGACCGCCAGCACCGTGACCCCGTTCAGCCGGACTTCAGCCACCGTGTCCAGCCCCTCGACCACCAGTTCGGCCGCGGACCCGTCATGGTTGAAGACCCGCCGCGCCACCCAGTCGCGCTCGGCCACCCAGCGGCAGTCGTACTCGTTCCGGCCCCAGTACGGATCCGGGATCAGCCCCGCCTTGTGCAGCGCGCTGATCCCATCCCCGGGCAGGTCGATGGCAATGACATTGGCGCCGCTTTCATCCGAAAGCGTCCAGCACCCCGCCAGATCGAGCATTCTTAGATCCTTTGTTCAGTCTTCGCGTCAAAGAGCGAGGCTTTGGGGATATCCAGCCCCAGATGCACCTTCGTCCCCGGCGGCAACCGGCCTTCGACCGGTACCCGCACGCTCATGTTGGTTCCTTCAGCCTTCAGCCACAAAAGGCTGTCGGCCCCCAGATGTTCATCAATCTCCACTTCGGCGGGCATCGACGGCCCGGAAACCGGCGAGGTCGAGACCGTGATATGTTCGGGACGCACGCCCAGGATCGCCTGGTCCCGCTCAAGCACCGCCCCACCCTCGTACCCGGCAAGGTCGATCTTGGTTGAGCCGAACTGGAAGGCCCGGCCCCCATCCACCGTCTTGCCCTTCAGGAAGTTCATCGACGGGCTGCCGAGGAATCCCGCCACAAACAGGTTGGACGGCCGGTTATAGATCTCAAGCGGCGCGGCCAGCTGCTGGATCACGCCCCCCTTCATCACCGCGATGCGGTCCGCAAGGGTCAATGCCTCGATCTGGTCATGGGTCACATAGACCATCGTGTTGCCAAGCGCGTTGTGAAGGCGCTTGATCTCCACCCGCAATTCGCTCCGCAGCTTGGCGTCAAGGTTCGACAGGGGCTCGTCAAACAGGAACACGTCCACGTCCCGCACCAGCGCCCGCCCGATCGCAACCCGCTGCCGCTGCCCGCCTGACAAGGCCGCCGGCTTGCGGTCCAGAAGCGGCTGGATCTGCAGGATCTCCGCCGCCCGTGCGATGCGCTTGTCGATCTCGGCTTGCGGCACCTTTGCGTTCTTCAACCCGAAGGACAGGTTTCCGCGCACCGTCATCTGCGGATAAAGCGCGTAGGACTGGAACACCATGCCGATCCCACGCTCGGACGGCTCTGCCCAGGTGACGTTCTTCCCCTTGATCCAGATCTGCCCGTCAGAGATGTCCAGAAGCCCGGCGAGGCAATTGAGAAGCGTCGACTTCCCGCAGCCCGACGGCCCCAGCAGGACGACGAACTCGCCCTCCTGGACATCGATGTTCAGGTTCTTCAACACCGAGACCGAACCAAAGTTCAGCGTCAGGTCCTTGACTTCAATCGAGTTTCCCATGGATCAGCCTTTCACGGCACCGGCGGCGATACCGCGCACGAAGAGTTTGCCAGAGACGAAGTAGACAATCAGCGGCACGAGGCCCGTCAGCAGCGTGGCGGCCATGTTGACGTTGTATTCCTTCACCCCCTGGACCGAGTTGACGATGTTGTTGAGCTGCACAGTCATCGGGTAAAGTTCGGGCTTGGTGAAAACCACACCGAAGAGGAAGTCGTTCCAGATCCCGGTGACCTGCAGGATCAGCGCCACCACGAAGATCGGCAGCGACATCGGCAGCATGATCTGGAAGTAGATCCCCCAGAATCCTGCCCCGTCGACCCGCGCGGCCTTGAACAGCTCCTCCGGGACCGAACTGAAGTAGTTGCGGAACAGAAGCGTCAGGATCGGCATGCCGAAGATCGTGTGCACGATCACCAGGCCCCAAAGCGATCCGTAAAGCCCGATTTCGCGCAGCCCGATCACGATCGGGTACAGCATCACCTGATAGGGGATGAAGGAGCCGAAGATCAGGATGGTGAAAAAGACCTCGGACCCCCGGAAGCGCCAGTTCACCAGCGCATAGCCGTTGATCGAGGCGATCAGGATCGACACGACAACCGAGGGCACCGTGATGACCACCGAATTCCAGAACCCGCGCGAAAGCCCGTCGCAGTTGAGGCCGGTGCAGGCCTCGGACCAGGCCTTGACCCAGGGCTGGAACGTGATTTCGACCGGAGGCGCGAAGATGTTGCCAAGCCGCACTTCCGGCATGCCCTTGAGGCTGGTCATGATCATGACCCACAGGGGCAGGATATAGTACATGCAGACCACGATCAGCGTGCCGTAAAGCACGATGTTGCGCGGGCTCAGAAGACGGCGCGGTTTCGCGCCCCGCGGGCCGGTCAGGGCCGGGTGCATTGCGACATCAGCCACGCGATTTCCTCCCATATTCCAGCCAGGCCCAGGGGATCAGCACGATCAGCACCGACAGCAGCATCATCGTCGATGCCGCAAATCCCTGGCCAAGGTTCTGCGCCTGAAACATGTAGTCGTAGACATACATCGCAGGCACCTGGCTTGCGTTGCCCTCGGGGCCGCCGCTCGTCATCGCGACCACGAGGTCGTAAAGCTTGATGATCCCGGCGGCGATGATCACGAAGGTGGTGACGAAGACCGGCCGCATCATCGGCACGATGACGAAAAGATAGGTCTTCCACGTCGGAATGCCGTCTACACGCGCGGCCTTCCAGATATCCTCGTCAATCCCGCGCAGGCCCGCCAGCATCAGGCACATCACAAAGCCCGTGCCCTGCCAGAGCCCGGCGATCAGAAGCCCGAAAAGCACCGTGTCGGCGTCGTTCAGCGGGTCAAACGCAAAGTTCTCCCAGCCCAGGCTCCGCATGATGTGCTGGATGCCGAACTCGGGATTGAGCACCCACTGCCACACGAGGCCCGTCACGACAAAGGACAGCGCGAACGGGTACAGCATGATGGTTCGGAATGTATCCTCGAACCGGATCTTCTGGTCCATCAGGACCGCCAGCACGAAGCCGATCACGATGGTGAAGACCAGGGCCATCGCCCCATAGGCCATCAGATTTCCGATCGAGATCACCCAGCGGCTGGTGTCCCAAAGCCGCTCGTACTGATCAAGTCCAACGAAATTCGCCCTGGGCAGAAGTTTCGAGTTGGTGAAGGAATAAAGCACCGTCCAGGCAGTGCCGCCCACGAAGACCAGAAGCGCCGTCAGGATCATCGGGATCGCAGCGATCTTCGCATTCAGATTTCGAAAGAGGCGTGAGCCTCCTTTTGCGCCGGCTCCATTGCCTGCCATCGGCGTGCCCCCTCCCTAGTGGTCGCGTCGGTGGAAAGAGCCGCCCCGAACTTGGGGCGGCCCTGGTTTCAGGCCTGGATCAGAGGCCGGACTTCAGGATCTCGACCCACTTGGCATGGGCTTCCTCGGCCGGCATGTCCGACTTCCAGAACTCGACCATCAGGTCTTCCGCCTGCTTCTGCACGTCCGGGCTCCAGACCATGTCGCCTGCCGGGACGATGTTCCCGCCGGCAAGGATCTCGAGGCCCTTCTTCATGCAGTCGTTGGCGGCCGACAGGTCGACGTCGCCCCGGATCGGCAGCGAGCCCTTCTTCAGGTTGAAGGCGACCTGCACTTCCG
>JAEULQ010000018.1 GCA_016792685.1 Tabrizicola sp.
GCGGCACCGCCGTGAAGAAGCGCGAAGACACCCACAAGATGGCCGACGCGAACAAAGCGTTCAGCCACTATCGTTGGTGAGGTAGATCATGGCACGCGATTATCCGCTCGACCGCTACCGCAACTTCGGGATCATTGCCCACATCGACGCGGGCAAGACCACGACGTCCGAACGCATCCTTTACTACACCGGCAAGTCCCACAAGATCGGCGAAGTCCACGACGGCGCCGCCACGATGGACTGGATGGAGCAGGAACAGGAACGCGGCATCACCATCACTTCGGCTGCCACGACCACGTTCTGGACCCGTCAGGTCGATTCCGGTGCTGATACCTCGGACAAGTCGAAGAAGTACCGCTTCAACATCATCGACACCCCCGGCCACGTCGACTTCACCATCGAAGTCGAGCGTTCGCTGGCCGTGCTCGACGGTGCTGTCGTGCTCCTCGACGGCAACGCCGGTGTTGAGCCGCAGACCGAGACCGTGTGGCGTCAGGCTGACCGCTACAAGGTTCCGCGCATCGTCTTCGTCAACAAGATGGACAAGACCGGCGCCGACTATTTCAACTGCGTCCGCATGATCAAGGACCGCACCGGCGCCAATGCGATGCCGGTTGCGCTCCCGATCGGTGCCGAGGACAAGCTGGAAGGCATCATCGATCTCGTGACCATGGAAGAATGGGTCTACGAGGGCGAAGACCTGGGCGCCTCCTGGAAGCGCCAGCCGATCCGCGCCGAGCTGAAGGCCCAGGCCGAAGAATGGCGCCTGAACCTGCTGGAAACGGCAGTCGGTCAGGACGATGCCGCGATGGAAGCCTACCTCGAAGGCAACGAGCCTTCGCCGGAAGAACTCCGCGCGCTGATCCGCAAGGGCACGCTCGCCATCGACTTCATCCCGGTCTTCGCCGGTTCGGCCTTCAAGAACAAGGGCGTCCAGCCTCTCCTGAACGCCGTCATCGACTATCTGCCTTCGCCTCTCGACGTGCCGCCCTACCTGGGCTTCGCGCCGGGCGACGAGTCGGAAACCCGCAACATCGCGCGGTCGGCCGATGACGACCAGCCCTTCTCGGGCCTGGCGTTCAAGATCATGAACGACCCCTTCGTCGGCTCCCTGACCTTCACCCGGATCTATTCGGGCAAGCTGGCCAAGGGTGACCCGATGCTGAACGCGACCAAGCAGCGCAAAGAGCGCGTTGGCCGCATGATGATGATGCACGCGATCGAGCGTGAGGAAATCTCGGAAGCCTTCGCCGGCGACATCATCGCGCTTGGCGGTCTGAAGGAAACCACCACCGGTGACACGCTCTGTGACCCGGCGGCGCCCGTTGTCCTCGAAACCATGACTTTCCCGGTCCCGGTGATCGAGATCGCGGTGGAACCGAAGACCAAGGCCGACCAGGAAAAGATGGGCATCGCTCTCGCCCGTCTGGCTGCCGAAGACCCGTCCTTCCGGGTGGAAACTGACCTCGAAAGCGGCCAGACCATCATGAAGGGCATGGGCGAACTTCACCTCGACATCCTCGTCGACCGCATGCGTCGCGAGTTCAAGGTCGAGGCGAACATCGGTGCGCCGCAGGTGGCCTACCGCGAGACCATCTCGCGCTCGACCGAGATCGACTACACCCACAAGAAGCAGACCGGCGGCACGGGCCAGTTCGCCCGCGTCAAGCTGATCATCGACCCGACCGAACCCGGCGAGGGCTATTCGTTCGAATCGAAGATCGTCGGTGGCGCGGTGCCGAAGGAATACATCCCCGGCGTCGAAAAGGGCATCAAGTCGGTCATGGACTCGGGTCCGCTCGCGGGCTTCCCGGTCATCGACTTCAAGGTCCAGCTGATCGACGGCGCGTTCCACGACGTCGACTCCTCGGTTCTGGCCTTCGAAATCGCTACCCGTGCGGCCATGCGCGACGGTCTGAAGAAGGCCGGTGCGAAACTGCTGGAACCGATCATGAAGGTCGAAGTCGTGACGCCGGAAGAATTCACCGGCGGCGTCATCGGCGACCTGACCTCGCGTCGGGGCATGATCACCGGCCAGGACAGCCGCGGCAACGCGAACGTCATCGCCGCGATGGTTCCGCTGGCCAACATGTTCGGCTACATCAACCAGCTGCGTTCGATGACCTCGGGCCGCGCGGTGTTCTCGATGGAATTCGACCATTACGACACCGTTCCGGAAAACCTGAGCGCCGAGATCCAGAAGAAATACGCATGACGGTGTGGCGGGCTGAAGCCCGCCCTACCACCCCGTAGGCCGGGCCTGAGCCCGGCGCATCTGAACCAATAGGAGAAGCCATCATGGCGAAGGCAAAGTTTGAACGGACGAAACCGCATGTGAACATCGGGACCATTGGTCACGTTGACCACGGCAAGACGACGCTGACGGCGGCGATCACGAAGTATTTCGGCGAATTCCGGGCCTATGACCAGATCGACGG
>JAEULQ010000021.1 GCA_016792685.1 Tabrizicola sp.
TGCCTGTTGGCCCGGCAGACCCGCGATACCGGCGCCGCGCACCTGGGGTGGGGCGGCCCCGCGCGCCAAAAGGGAGGAAGCGCGCCCGGGGGCCCCGCCACGGGGCGCCGCCATTTTCGGGCGCAGTGTCCATCGGAGGATTCCGGTAGAACTTGAGGCTGGGCCCGTCTGCTGGTTCTTCACCGGACGCGGGCAGCCAGTTGCTACACGGCTGGTCACAGGCCACCGTTGGCCCGGTTTCGGGGGCCTTCTAGGTCAGCACCGCATGTCGCCAGCCCGCTTCGCACCGAACCGCCGCACAAATCTTGCCGAGTTGCATCATGGCATTGCGGAAGGCATATAGAGTCCGTCCCGGGAAGGAAGACCGCATGAACTACCTTGAGTTTGAGAAGCCGCTGGCCGACATCGAAGGCAAGGCCGAAGAGCTGCGAGCGATGGCCAGGTCCAATCCGGGTATGGATATCGCGAAAGAGGCCGAAGCGCTGGACCGCAAGGCGGATGCGGCGCTGCGCGATCTCTACAAGAACCTGACGGCCTGGCAGAAGTGCCAGGTGGCACGGCATCCGGATCGCCCGCATTGCCAGGATTACATTGAGGCCCTGTTCTCGGAATTCACCTCGCTGGCCGGGGATCGGGCATTTGCCGACGACCATGCGGTGATCGGTGGCGTCGCCCGGTTCAACGACCAGCCGGTCATGCTGATCGGCCATGAAAAGGGCAACGACACCAAGTCCCGCATACAGCGCAATTTCGGCATGGCGCGTCCCGAGGGCTATCGCAAGGCGATCCGGCTGATGGACATGGCCGACCGATTCCGGCTGCCGGTGATCACGCTGATCGACACGGCGGGCGCCTATCCCGGCAAGGGCGCCGAAGAGCGGGGCCAGGCCGAGGCGATTGCACGGTCGACCGAAAAGTGCCTGACCATCGGCGTGCCGCTGATCTCGATCGTCATCGGCGAAGGTGGCTCGGGCGGAGCGGTGGCCTTTGCCTCTGCGAACCGCGTCGCGATGCTGGAGCATTCGATCTATTCGGTGATCTCTCCCGAGGGCTGTGCCTCGATCCTGTGGAAGGATGCCGAAAAGATGCGTGAGGCGGCAGAAGCGTTGCGGCTGACCGCGCAAGACCTGCAGAAGCTTGGCATCATCGACCGGATCGTAAAGGAACCGGTTGGCGGGGCACAGCGCGCGCCGAAGGAAACCATCGAGGCAGTGGGCAAGGCGATCGAGGCCATGCTGGGCGAGTTGTCGGGCAAGAAGCCCGAGGCACTGATCCGCGACCGGCGACAGAAATTCCTTGAAATGGGGTCGAAAGGCCTGGCGGCTTGATCCGCGCCGCCGCTCTGGCGGCGCTTCTCGTCAGCCCGGCCACAGCGGGGACGCTGGAGGGCCGGCTGGTCACCTTCACGGTGGAAACCTGGGACAACCGCGCAGAGCCCCTGGTGCAGGCGCGCGGCCGGACGGTCACGGTGGGCCAGGGCGTGGAGTTCGGGCTTGAGCCCGAGGGCCTGACCGGCGGGTTAGACGTCGTGCCGGTGAGCGTCGAGATTGGCCCGACCCGGATCGAGCTTGCCTATCCGGGCGGGATCGGCCAGTTTTACGAGGCGGCGTTCAACGGCTATGTGCTGCGCTTCGAGACGGAATGCGCGCTGTTCGAGAAAGTGGCGGTCGACCCGGAAGCGACCACCATGAACGTGACCGAAGTCTGGGCCGAGACCGGGGCGCTTTACATCAACGTCTCTGGCCTGGGCTATGGGCCCGAGGCGAAGCTTGCGCTGGATCTTGAAGTCGCGGACTGCCCCTTGAGCTGACGGCCACACCGCGCGCGACCTCGTCTTCTCGTCAATCTGGCCCGCGAGACACCGATGAAGGCGCAGGTGGACGATACATCACCACATCGTCTTTGCTGCCCGGCCTGGCCATTCAGCATCATAGGCCTGGCCATCAATGCGGCCCTCGGTGATTTCGCGCAACATGTCGCCCACGGTGGGCAGGCCCTGGGACTGGTCCCCTCCGACCCAGAGGGCCGAGCGGATCAGCGCGCGGGCGCATTGGGAATAGACCTCGGCAATGGCAATCACGATCACGGTGCGGGGCTGCTTTCCCTCGCGCTCGAACCGGGCGCAAAGGTCGCCATCGGCGGTCAGGCGGGCCGTGCCATTGACCCGGATCGCGGTGTTCGAGCCGGGGATCAGGAACATCAGGCTTACGCGCCCATCCCGGACGATATTGCGCAAGCTGTCGATCCGGTTGTTGCCGTGCCAATCGGGCAAGGCCAGCGTCTGTTGATCAAGGATGGTAACAACCGGCCCCTCATCCCCGCGCGGCGAGCAGTCAGTGCCTTCCGGGCCGACCGTGGCCAGAACGCAGAACCGGGCGCGTTGAAGATAGGCGCGATAGGCTGGGGTAAGGTGAGGCGTGACCTTGACCATCGCGGCCTCGCCGGGAGTGCCATAACGGCGGTGGAGGTCGTCAAGCGTGGTGATCCAATCCATGCGCATCGCCTTCTGCTGGCCCGGAGGGACCAATGCCCTTCGAACCCCCCGTGGGACAATCGCGCAAAGATGAAGGCCGATGCGGCTTTGTCTTTGTGCGGCTGCCGGTCAGCCCTTGAACCCGGCTTCCGCCATCAGGCGGTTGGACTGGGTTTCGATCTCGTCTTCGAGCCGCGCCATGAATTCCGGCACAGCTAGGCCCGGAGCGATGGCCGGCAGGAATTCCACGACGGCCAGCCCCGGTTTGCGCAGGATGCCACGCTTGGGCCAGAAGACGCCGACATTGGTCGCGACGGGAACGCAGGGCTGGCCAAGCTGTTCGTAGAGCAGCCCGGTGCCGACCTTGTAGGGCTTCGTGGCGCCGGGCGCGACGCGGGTACCTTGCGGATAGATGATCAGCTGTCCGGGTTCGGCAGCGCCAGCGGCGACATCGGCCTTCATCTTGGCAATCGCCGCGCCACGTTTGCCACGGTCGACCGGGACGCAGCCGATCTTCAGGGCGTATTGGCCTAGGAAGGGGGCAAACATCAGCTCGCGCTTCATGATGAACTTGGCGGCCGGGGTGGCGTTGAAGATCATGATGATGTCGAGAAAGCTTTGATGCTTGGCGGCAACCACGGATTCGGTCGTGGGCGGCGTGCCCCGCACCTCGCAGCGCAGGCCGCAGAGAATGCGTAGGCTGAAGATCACCCAGCTGCAGAAGCTCTTTGCCGCCAACCGTGCACCCCGGCGCGAAAAGAGGGCCCAGGGCGCAAAGACCAGACCCAAAACGGCCATGGCCAGATACATCTGCAGAACGAAGACCAGCGACAGAAGCCAGCGGATTGGGGTCATGTCAGCTCTCGCAGTTTCTGGAAGGCCGCGCGACGGGTGGCAAGAAAGGCCACGAGGGCAGCAAGGGGTGGCAGGACGAAGGGCCAGAACCATCCGGCGCCGCTGAAACCAAGTCCGGTAAGGAACCCGCCTGCCGCATCGGCGGCGGGCAAGGCGGCAACGCCCGCAAGTCCGGCAGCTGCGCCGACTGTGGCCCCGGCCAGGGTGCGCAGCGTGAAGCGGCGGACGAAAGCGCGGGCGATGTAACTGTCCTTCGCGCCCACGAGGCGCAGGACACGGATCACTTCGGCATTGGTGGCCAGGGCGGCGCGGGCGGCAAGCGTGATCATCGCTGCCATCGTGGCGCCGATCAGGGCGATGGACAGCACACCCAAGAGGCGGAGACGCTCGGCCGCTTCGGCCAGCGGGCGGCGCCAGCGGGTATGGTCGTCCAGAAGCGCCCCGGGCGCCTCGGCAGCAAGGCGCTGCCGCAATCCTTCGGAATCGTATCCCGGCTCGGCCTCGACCACTTCGAACAGCCGGGGAATCGGCAAGGCTTCGACCGGCAGGCCCGGACCGAACCACGGCTCAAGCAGGGCACGGGTCTCGGCGTCGTCGATGGCGCGAAAGCTGGCGATCCCCGGGGTCGTGGCCAGCACGGACAGCACGGCATCGGTCTGGATCTGCACCTGTTCGGCCGGGGCGGAGAGCCGCACCGTTGCAGTGCGCGCCAGGGCCTCGGACCAACGATCCGCCAGCCGGCCCGAGGCGAGCGAGAGGGCCAGTGCAAAGACACAGAGAAAGGTCATCGCGCCGGCCGTGAAGGTCGTCAGCCAGGCCGTGGGCCCGGATGGCGGGACCACTTCCAATGCGCGGGTGGCGGGGCTTGCGGGTTTGGCCTTCGGGAACTTCACAGGTCGGCCCCCGCAAGCTGGACGCGGTGTTTGGCAATGCGCAGGACCCGGGCCTGAATCTGGGATTTCGCCTGGCGGATCAGGTTCAGGTCATGGGTTGCGACCAGGATGGTCTTGCCCATCTTGTTCAACTCGACCAGCAGGGTCAGGATGCGCAGCGACATCTCCCAGTCGACGTTGCCGGTGGGTTCGTCGGCAAGGATAACGTCGGGGTCGACAATGACGGCACGGGCCAGGGCGGCCCGTTGGCGTTCGCCACCCGAAAGTTGCGGTGGCAATGCGTCGGCCAGATGCCTGAGCCCGACCCACCCAAGCAGTTCGTCCAGGTCCTGCGGATCGCTTTCGCGGTCCGATACCGTGAAGGGCAGGGTCATGTTCGCCGCCAGCGACATGTGGTCCAGAAACTTGCAGTCCTGGTGCACGATGCCGATCCGGCGGCGTGTGCGCGCAACATCGTCGCGCGACAGCGCGGTCACGTCGCGGTCAAACAGGGTGACGCGGCCAGATGTCGGCTGAAGCTCGGCATAGGCGAGCTTGAGGAAGGTGGATTTTCCGGAACCGGACGGTCCGGTCAGGAAATGGAACGATCCCGGCGCAAGACGCAGGGAAACGTCCGAAAGCAGCTCGCTTCCACCATAGCTATAGGCCACGTTTTCGAAGGTGATCACGGCTTTCCCCTGCAGTCCGTTTGTGCGCGATCGGCTGCTTTCGGCTCGCGGCACTGCGCTTTCCATCGCACAGGGATAAACGTTTGCACAAGAGCGCGCGACAATGCCTTGGAATGACAGGAATTTGGGACTAAAAGCAGAAGTGGCAGCCGGGAAACAGGCGTTGAGGGACTTGAATGCGGTTGGTTTGTCCGAATTGCGAGGCCAAGTACGAGGTTCCGGAAGATGCGATTCCGGAAACGGGGCGCGACGTTCAGTGCGCGAATTGTGGCCATGCCTGGTACCAGATGCGCCCTCGCGCTCAGGGTGCGGAGGTGCAGCCGTCTGCTCCCGCGCCGGTTGAGGCGAAGGTAGCGCCCGTTGCCGAGCCTGAGACCACGCTTACGGCAAGCCCCGAACCCACCCCGGCAGAAGAAGCGCCTGTCGTTGAGGCCGCGCCGGAGACAGTGGCGGAGGCTGTGACCGAAGTCGGCGAAGCCATTGCCGAGGCCGCGACCGAAGTTGTGGCAGAGGCCGAAGCGACGGTCGCGGAAGCCGCCGAAACTGCGACAGCCGAGATTCAGGCCGCTGTTGCCCCGATCGCAGAGGCGATCTCGACCGCGGTCGCCGTCGAGGCCGCTGTTGACCAGGACGTCGCACAGGCGCAGGACCCGGTCGATGCCGCGCCAGTGGCAGCGGACCCTTCGGTACCGGCGGAACCTGAGACAGAAACGGTTGCCGAAGCGCAGGCTCCGACGGATGAATCCGCCGAGGATGCGTCTGATGGCGAAGGGGACGCCGGGCGCCACGTTCCCGAAGCCGCGATGCCTGCAGCCGCCTATGCGGTGGACGAATCCGTTCTGGCAATCCTGCGGGAGGAGGCCGAACGGGAATCTCAAGTCCGGCGGGCTGAGGCAAAACCGCTGGAAATCCAGCCCGATCTGGGGGTGGAAGCGGCCGTACCGCCGAAGCATGCCCAGGCGGCGGTTCTGCCCAGTGGTCCTGCCGCAGATGATATGGATGCTTCGGCAAAGCCCTCCGCGCGGCGTGACCTTCTGCCCGATGTCGAGGAGATCAACTCCACGCTTCGTCCAAGCGAAGAGTCGGGCAATGCGGATGCTGCAGCTATGGCGAATGACGCCCCGGTTGAGGCGCGCAGCAGTTTCCGCAGCGGGTTCCTGCTGGTGATGACCATCGCCATCCTTGGCGCGGCCCTCTACATCGCGGCGCCCATGTTGCGTGACGCCGTCCCGGCGCTGGCTGAATATCTTGACGCCTATGTCGACTTTGTCGACGGGCTGCGTCTGCAGCTTGATGGGCTTATGCGTTCGGCAACGGCAGCGATCGGCGGCGAAGCGGGCTGAACTGCGCCAAATCGGCTTGCCCCTTCGCGGGCAGGCCTTTATCCCTTCAGGCCAAGCGAATGCCCGCCCATTGCCTGCAAGGAGCCGCCATGACCAACGCCCGTTTCGACAAGTCGAAGCTTCCCAGCCGCCATGTGACCGAAGGTCCGGCGCGCGCTCCCCACCGCAGCTATTTCTACGCGATGGGGATCACCGAGGAAGAGATCCACCAGCCTTGGGTCGGCGTCGCCACCTGCTGGAACGAGGCAGCCCCCTGCAACATCGCGCTGAACCGCCAGGCACAGATTGTGAAACAGGGCGTGAAGAAGGGCGGCGGCACCCCGCGCGAGTTCACCACGATCACTGTCACCGACGGGATCGCCATGGGGCATGAGGGGATGCGGTCGTCGCTCGCCAGCCGTGATGCCATTGCAGACACGGTCGAACTGACGATGCGCGGGCACTGCTATGACGCGATCGTCGGGCTTGCGGGCTGTGACAAGTCCCTGCCGGGCATGATGATGGCGATGGTGCGGCTGAACGTGCCTTCGGTCTTCATCTATGGCGGGTCGATCCTGCCGGGCCGCTACAAAGGCCAGGACATCACCGTGCAGGACATGTTCGAAGCCGTGGGCAAGCACCAGGCCGGGAACCTCTCGGACGCAGAACTTGAGATCATGGAGCGGGTGGCCTGCCCGTCTTCTGGAGCCTGCGGCGCGCAGTACACCGCGAACACGATGGCTTGCGTGTCCGAGGCCATCGGGCTTGCGCTTCTCAACTCCTCCAGCGCCCCGGCACCTTACGAATCCCGCGACCAGTATGGCGAGGCTTCGGGCGTGGCGGTCATGAACCTGATCGAGAAGAACATCCGCGCGCGGGATATCGTGACGCGGAAATCGCTGGAAAACGCCGCCCGCGTTGTCGGCTGCACCGGTGGCTCGACCAACGCTGCGCTGCACCTGCCCGCACTGGCGAATGAAGCGGGGATCGACTTCGACCTCTTCGACGTGGCGGCCTGCATGAAGGACACGCCCTATTTCGTCGACCTGCGTCCGGGCGGAAAGTATGTCGCCAAGGACCTGCACGAGGTAGGCGGCGTGGCTGTCGTCATGAAGGAACTGGCGAAGGAAGGCTTGCTGCACCTCGACTGCATCACGGCTTCGGGCAAGACGCTGGGTGAAAGCCTCGACGAGATCCGGGGCGAAGCCGATGGCCGGGTCATCTACCACATCAATTCGCCCATCACCAAGACGGGCGGCGTGGTCAGCCTGAAGGGCAACCTTGCCCCCGACGGGGCGATCGTGAAGGTCGCGGGCATGACCGAGGCCGAGCAGGTCTTCTCTGGTCCGGCCCGCGTCTTCGAGTGCGAGGAAGACGCTTTCGCCGCCGTGAAGGCCCGCGAATACAAGGAAGGCGAAGTCATCGTCATCCGCAACGAAGGCCCCGCTGGCGGCCCGGGCATGCGCGAGATGCTGGCCACGACAGCTGCGCTTTCCGGCCAGGGCATGGGCAAGAAAGTGGCGCTGATCACCGATGGCCGCTTCTCGGGCGCGACCCGGGGCTTCTGCGTCGGTCACGTCGGCCCCGAAGCCGCGCATGGCGGACCGATTGCGCTGTTGAAGAACGGCGACATGATCACGCTGAACGCCGTGACGGGCGAGTTGTCGGTCGCGCTCACGGATGCGGAACTGGCGCAGCGCAAGGCTGAATGGAAGGGCCCGCGGAAGACCCAGTATACTTCGGGCGCGGTCCACAAGTTCGCCAAGCTTTGCGGCGGGGCGCGCTGGGGGGCAGTCACCCATCCGGGGGCCAAGGGCGAAAGCCACGTCTACATGGATCAGTAAGGCAGCTCATGGTCGGCCGCATCGCGCAGTTTCTGGACGGCTGGCATCAGCGGCGGGCTGACCAGCGTCTGGCCAGGCTTGCGGATCAGGCTGCCGAGATGGACAGCTTCGAACTGCGTGCGCTGCGCAACGAAGCGCGCGGCACGCGGCGGAAGATTGACCAGATCCTGCAAACTGCCGACATGCAGCTGGCCACCCCGGGTTTGGGCATCGGCCAGCCACAGATTCCGCTTGGAACCGATTGGGTGTGGCGGCCCGATCCCTGGCGTGGTGCCCTGCCGGATATTGGCGCCGTGGCAAGCGATGGGCGGACGGCGATTGCCGAAAACCTTGCGCTCTATCACGATTGCCCCCTGGGTGAGATCGTCGTGCGACAGGTCCGCAACCGTCAAGAGGCCGACCGGACCGCGTATGGTTTCGACGTCGAGGTCTTCGGCTTTCAGGGCAGTTTCCTGTCACTTGCATTGAATCTGCCCGAAGCCGGGATTTCGGGGTTAAAATCCCGCCATCTGCTGCGGGCCGAATTCGTGATCGACAGTGAAAGACCAGTGCGCGCCTATGCCCGGCTGAACATCAAGCATGGTCCGAACCTGTCGCAGCCCGTCTGCAGCCTGCCCATCGAGGACCGCGAAAAGATCGCCGAATTCGACCTTGCCTATGCCGACATCAACGACCGGCGGATCGAACGGGCCTGGCTTGACCTGATCATCAACGATGCCGAGATGACCCGCATCCAAATCCGCGACGTGGTCTTGAGCCGCCGTCCGCGCGCCGAGCTATAGGGACCGAAATGGCAGAAAAACCCGGCATTTCCCTGGTCAGGACCCGCATTGCGGGCGGCATCTGGGAAGGCGTCCTCAGCGGCGTCAAGGGCGAGGTGCCGGGGATAGAAGCCCGATACGCCGGTCGCGTCATCGACGGTATCGAAGTGGCGCCCCTGCCCGGCAAGGCTGGTCAGCATCTTGTCCGGATGCCGATTCCGGCCTGGACGCTGAATGACGGAGAGCAGACCATCCTGCTTCAGGCGGGTGAAACCGTTCTCGCCCAGGTCGTCGTGATCGCAGGAGAGCGCGCCGACGATGATCTGCGGGCCGAAGTGACCCTGCTTCGCGCCGAGCTTGACGTGCTCAAGCAGGCCTTTCGTCGCCATTGCGTCGAGACGAAAGGCTAGTCTGCGGCTCGGTCGGCTTAACCTCCTCGGCGGAATGACCCTACGAGGAGGACTGGGCCGGCTGATGCGACAGCGACGCTAGAGCTGCGACAGCAGATGTTCGCCGGCCGAGATCTCGCACCCCGACGTGGTTTCAGGGTTGAACCGGGTCACGACCCCGTCTTCGGCCAGCAGCGAGTAGCGCTTTGACCGCGCGAAGAAGCCCAGATGCGGCACGTCGAAGGTCAGTCCGATCGCCTTCGAGAACGAGGCATCGGCATCCCCTAGCATCGTGATCCCGGCGGCGGTTGCGCCGGTTGCCTCGCCCCAGGCCTTCATCACGAAGGGGTCATTGACGGCGACGCAAATGATCTCGTCCACGCCCTTTTCGGCGAATTTCTTGGCCGTCCGGATGAAGCTTGGCACATGGGCGGTCGAGCAGGTGCCAGTATAGGCGCCCGGCAGGCCGAAGATCACCACTTTCCGTCCCTTGAGCTTCTCAGAAAGCTTGACCGATTCCGCGCCGTTCTCGCCCATTTTCAGGAGCGTTGCCTCTGGCAGCTTTGACCCTTCTGCGATTGTCATTTTCCTGTTCCTCATGTCGTGGCGCGTTGCACCTTTGCCCGCTTGGGTTATAGGGTCCGGCGCGGAACTTGCCAGAGGGGGAACGCAATGCGCGTGGTGATCGTGGGGGCCGGACAGGCCGGGGCTGCCCTGGCGGCGAAGTTGCGGGCGCTGGGGCATCAGGACGAAATCGTCATGCTGGGAGATGAACCCGCGCCGCCCTACCAGCGTCCGCCCCTGTCGAAAGCCTATCTGCTGGGCGACATGGACGAAGACCGCCTCTGGCTGCGCGCGCCGGAATTCTGGACCGAAAACCGGGTCGAGATGCGCCTTGGCCAGCCGGTGACTTCGATTGATCCGACCCGGAAGATTGTGACCGTCGGCGGCAAGGATCTGTCCTATGATCATCTGGCGCTGACCACGGGCTCGACCCCGCGGCGGCTTCCTGCGGCCATTGGCGGTGAGCTTGGCGGTGTCTACACGGTACGGACCCTGGCCGATGTCGATGCCATGCGGGATGCATTCCAGCCGGGTCGGCGTGTGATCATTGTCGGCGGCGGTTATATCGGGCTTGAGGCCGCGGCTGTGGCCTCGAAACTTGGGCTGGAGGTCACGGTCCTGGAAATGGCACCGCGCATCCTGCAGCGCGTGGCCTCACCCCAGACCTCGGACCATGTCCGCAAGCTGCATCAGTCACATGGGGTGACGATCCTCGAGGCAACTGGCCTCGACCGCCTGTTGGGTGAGACACATGTCACCGCCGCGCGTCTGAAGGACGGGCGCGAGCTGCCTGCGGATTTCGTGATCGTCGGTGTCGGGATCACTCCGAACAGCCAGTTGGGCGAAGCAGCCGGACTGGCGATCGACAACGGAATTGCCACGGACGAATTCGGGCGCACATCGGATCCTTCGATCTGGTCGGCGGGCGATTGCGCCTCGTTCCCGTGGAAAGGGGGGCGGATCCGGCTGGAATCCGTCGGCAATGCCATCGATCAGGCCGAGGCGGTGGCGGCGAATATCCTGGGTGCGGGTCAGCCCTATCAGGCGAGGCCCTGGTTCTGGTCGGATCAGTTCGACCTGAAGCTGCAGATTGCCGGGCTGAACACGGGCTATGACCAGGTCGTCACCCGCAAGGGCGAGGGCGATGCCACAAGCTTCTGGTATTACAGGGGTACCGACCTTCTCGCCGTCGATTCCATGAACGATCCGCGCGCCTATATGGTGGGCAAGCGGCTGATCGAGATGGGCAAGAGCCCGGCGCCGGAGGTGATTGTGTCCGAGCCTGATCTCAAGGCGCTGCTCAAGGGCTGACCCCGCTTACCCCAATCCTATTTCCCGAAGGGGAGAGGGCCCCGGAGACACTATGCGGATCATTGGCGGCGCACGGCGCGGATTGCGGTTGGCGGATGTGGGCGAAGGCGATCCTTCGGCCCATCTGCGTCCGACATCGGACCGGGTGCGCGAGGCGATCTTCAATCTCTTGATCAATGGCGGCCATGGAAACCCGGTCACCGATGCGCGGGTCCTCGACCTCTTTGCCGGAACCGGCGCCCTGGGGCTGGAGGCGTTGAGCCGTGGGGCGGCAGCGGTGACCTTTGTCGACGATGGGGCGACGGCTCTGGGGCTGATCCGGGCGAACGTGGCGAAGATGCGGGCCGGGGCAGAGACAAGGGTCCTGCGACAGGATGCGCGCCGCCTGGGGCAGAACCCTGAGCCAGGCTATGACCTTGTTTTCCTTGATCCCCCCTATGGGAAGGGGCTGGGTGAGGCGGCCCTGTCGGCGGCCCGCAAGGGTGGCTGGCTGGGTCAGGATGCGATGGTCGTGTGGGAGGAGAACCTTGCTCCGACCGCGCCGGAGGGGTTCCGACTGCTCGACCAGCGGAAGTATGGCGATACGATCGTCACCTTGCTGAG
Source organism: Tabrizicola sp. (assembly GCA_016792685.1). GTDB lineage: Bacteria > Pseudomonadota > Alphaproteobacteria > Rhodobacterales > Rhodobacteraceae > Tabrizicola. The sequence goes on from JAEULQ010000021.1 coordinate 11,684, forward strand.
GGCCGCGGAATGATACGGCCCGAAGCGGTGCTCTTCGACTGTGACGGGGTGATCGTCGACAGCGAGGGGCCGACCCTTGCGCTTTTCGTCGAGGATCTTGCGGCGCATGGCCTGGACCTGACGCAGGCCGCGTTTGAAGAGGGCTATCTCGGGCAGACGGTCGAGATGGTGGCCCGTCAGGCGAAGGGTGCCGGAGCCCGGCTTCCTGAAAGCTGGGTCAGTGATTTCTACAGCAAGATGAACGAGATGCTGACCAAGGGCATCCCGCTTGTCGCGGGGGTGGCCCAGGTCCTGGACCAGTTGGACCAAGCGGGCATACCTTATGCGATGGGGTCGAACGGCTCGCTTGCGAAGATGCAGATCACGCTCGGCCAGCACGGCTTGCTGGACCGGTTCCGGGCGGTTCTCTCCGGGCAGGCGATCGGCAAGCCCAAGCCTGCTCCGGATGTCTATCTGCAAGGCGCAAGGGCCTGTGGGGCGCGGCCGGAGGCCTGTGTGGTCATCGAAGACAGCGCTGCGGGTGCGCGGGCGGCCCTGGCCGCAGGAATGCGCTGCCTGGGTTTTGCCGCGCATGGGGCCGAGACACCGACGGCGCGGCAACTGGTGGCGTTGGGGATACCGCTCTTCCACCGGATGGACGATTTGCCGGGTCTGTTGGGGCTGGACAGGGCTGCGTGAAGGCGTCCTGGGTGCCGAAGGCCAAAATGGCGGCCAAGCCATTGGGCACGCTGCGTTAATCCTGGAGATTTCGAACAGGTTAACGGTATGGCATGCGTCTGGCATCCGTCTGGCATGTGTACAGACAGATGATGGCCACCCTCGCTATTAACCATTCAGGCGAATCGGTCGGGGTCGGCGTGGTGGGCACATTGCCCACCCTGCACGGCGGCGCGCTTCAGAGCTTGCGCCTGGCGCGGAGGGCGGCGCCGATGGTGCCGTCGTCGAGATAGTCGAGCTCACCGCCGATCGGCACGCCTTGCGCCAGCGTGGTGATCTGGGCGTTCGTTCCCGCAAGCGCATCGGCGATGTAATGTGCGGTGGTCTGGCCGTCGACTGTGGCGTTCAGCGCAAGGATGACTTCGCGGATACCCTCATCGGCGACCCGGCCCGCGAGGCGGGGGATGCCCAGTTCGTCGGGTCCGATGGCGTCGAGGGCAGAGAGCGTGCCGCCAAGAACGTGATAGCGGCCGCGGAAGACCTGGCCGCGCTCCATCGCCCAGAGGTCGGCCACGTCCTCGACCACGCAGATCTCACCGGTCGCGCGGGCGGGGTCGGCGCAGATCGGGCAAAGCTCGGTCGTGGAGATATTGCCGCAGACCCGGCAGTCCTTGGCGGCCAGGGCGACCTCGGCCAGGGACTGGGCCAGGGGCGCCATCAGCTGTGCGCGCTTCTTCAGAAGGACCAGCACGGCGCGGCGGGCAGAGCGCGGCCCGAGGCCTGGGAGCCGGGCCATGAGCTCGATCAGCGCTTCGATGCCGGTCTCGTCAGCCATGCCCGGGCGCCATCAGAACGGCAGCTTCATGCCGGGCGGCAGGCCCATGCCCTCGGCCATGCGGGCCATTTCCTGTTCGGTGCGGGCTTTGGCCTTGATCTGTGCGTCATGGATCGCGGCGAGGATCAGGTCTTCGACCACTTCCTTTTCCGACGCGACCAGGATCGAAGGGTCGATGTCGAGGCCGGTGATGTCGCCCTTGGCCGTGGCCCGGGCTTTCACGAGGCCTGCCCCAGCTTCGCCGATAACCACGGTGCGGGCCAGCTCCTCCTGCATTTCGGCAAGCTTGCCCTGCATGTCCTGCGCGGCCTTCATCATCTTGGCCATGTCGCCAAGCCCGCCCAATGCGCCGAGACCCTTCAGCATGTTGTTCTCCGTCCGTTTCCCTTCAGATACGGGTCCGGGCTGCGCGGCGCAAGGTCAGGGTGTGGCGCGGAACAGCATTCGGCGGGGGGCGAAACCTGCGGCGCGGAAGAAGGCATGGGCCTCATGGTTGGCCTCCCAGGTGTCGAGGAGGATCTCGTCGACCTTGAGATCGCGGGCGAGGGCACGTGCGGCCTTGAGGAGAGCGCGGCCATGGCCCTGGCGCCGCACCTCGGGGGCGACGGCGATGTGGTCGACCAGAAGACGTCGAACGGGGGGCGAGAAGATCGAGGCCTCGCGGGTTTGCAACTGGCAGAGTGCATAGCCAAGGGCTGGATCGCCGGTGAGGAAGGCCGTGCAGGCGGGGTCGGCAAGGCGGTCCGAAAAGTAGGCCGTCAGCGCTTCTGGGGAGGGGTCTGGGAAGAAGGCTTCGGGGTAATGCGCCGCGTGCCAGGATTGGACATGGCTGTTGAGCCGGGCGAGCGTTGCCGCATCGTCGGGCGTGGCGCGCCTTGGTGTCATGCCGGGAGCCCCGATTTCCGTACGGAAATCGGTCCGGAAATCGTACGATTTCCGGTGCCAGCCGTCATTCCTCGAACGGGTCCCAGTCGTCGTCGGCTTCGGGTTCGGCCACAGGCAACGCGGCTTCTGCGGCGTCGGCGGTGATCACCTCGGGGCTGCGAATCTCGGCGATCTTTGCGCCGGGGAAGGCGGTGAGGATCGCTTGGACCAGCGGATTGCCCGCAGCCTCGGCCTTGGCTTGCGCCAGTTCGGTGTTGCGCGTTTCGGCAATGGTGGGGGCGCCGCCGGTCGAGACGACCGAGACCGCCCAGCGAGCGCCGGTCCAGCCCTGCAGCCGCTGGCCGAGGCGGGAGGCGAGGTCCGCCTTGGCGCCCGGGGCGGGTTCGAACTCGATGCGGCCGGGGGAATAGCGGGCGAGGCGGAGACCGGTTTCGACCTCGTTGAGGAGGAGCATGTCACGCTTGCCACGGATCAGTTCGACCACGGAGTCAAAGGTTGCGTAGACCTGAAGCTGGCTTTCGGCCAGCGCCGGGGCTGCGGCGGTCATGGTCGGGCCACGGCTCGGGGCCGAGTGGACGGGGGCCAGGCGCGGGGCGTGGACCGTGCCGCCACCGGCCGGGGCGCCGCCGGGCATTCCGCCGACGGGTGGACGTGGGCTGTCGGAGAGCTTCCTGACCAGGGTTTCAGGATCAGGCAGGTCGGCGACATGGGTCAGCCGGATCACCGCCATCTCGGCCGCCATCATCGCGTTCGGGGCCAGCGCCACCTCTTCGATGGCCTTGAGCAGCATCTGCCACATCCGGGTCATCGCCCGCATCGGCAGGCGGGCGGCCATGTCGAGGCCCCGGCTCTGTTCGTCGGGCGGGGTGGTCGGGTCTTCCGCCGAGGCCGGGTTAATCTTGATCACGGAAATCCAGTGAGTGATTTCCGCCAGGTCGCGCAGGACCGCCATCGGGTCGGCGCCATCGGCATATTGCGCGCTGAGTTCGGAGAGCGCGGCGGCCGCTTCGCCTTTCATGATCAGGTCGAAGAGGTCGAGCGTCCGGCCCCGGTCGGCAAGGCCCAGCATGGCCCGGACCTGCTCGCCGGTGGTTTCCCCCGCTCCGTGAGCGATGGCCTGGTCCATCAGGCTCATCGCGTCGCGGACCGAGCCTTCAGCGGCGCGGGTGATCAGGGCCAGAGCATCGGGGGCCAGCTTGGCGCCTTCCAGATCGGCGACCCGGGAGAGGTGGGCCATCATCACTTCCGGCTCGATCCGCTTGAGGTCGAAGCGCTGGCAGCGGCTGAGGACCGTGACGGGAACCTTGCGGATTTCGGTGGTGGCGAAGATGAATTTCACATGCGCCGGCGGTTCCTCCAGCGTCTTCAGAAGCGCGTTGAAGGCGGCGGTCGAGAGCATGTGGACTTCGTCGATGATGTAGACCTTGAACCGCGCCGAGGCCGCCCGGTAGTGGACCGAGTCTATGATCTCGCGGATGTCGCCGACCCCGGTGCGGGAGGCCGCGTCCATCTCCATCACGTCGACATGGCGGCCTTCGGCAATGGCCCGGCAGGGTTCACAAAGGCCGCAGGGTTCGGTCGTGGGCCCGCCAGTGCCGTCGGGCCCGACGCAGTTGAGCCCCTTGGCGATGATCCGCGCGGTCGTGGTCTTGCCCACCCCTCGGACTCCGGTCATCACGAAAGCATGGGCGATCCGGTCGGCGGCAAAGGCGTTCTTCAGCGTGCGCACCATCGCCTCTTGCCCGATCAGGTCGGCAAAGGTGGCGGGGCGGTACTTGCGGGCAAGGACCTGATAGGCTTTCTCGTCGGACATGGAACCCTCGTGACTCGGGGGACAGACTAGGGCGCGGGGGGGCGAAGGTCCACCGGGAAGGGAGCCGATGATCATCGCGGAACTGGCCTTGGGCGGTGGCAGGCTGGGGATCAGCCCGATGCCGGGGCGGGGCGGCGCCTATGCTGCGGACCTGCAGGCCGTGCTGGCCTGGAGGCCGGGGTTGGTGATGACCATGACCACGGCCGAGGAACTGGCGGCAAAGGGCGCGTCGGGGATGCCGAGTGACCTGGCCGCGGCGGGTGTGGATTGGCTGCATCTGCCGATCGCCGATTTCGGCGCCCCGCAAGGGGGGACTGCCGCGGCATGGACCATGGCTTCGGTCCGGGCGCACGGGGTTTTGGCCGAGGGTGGCCGGGTGCTGGTCCATTGCATGGGCGGCTGCGGGCGGTCGGGGATGGCGGCCCTGCGGCTGATGGTCGAGGAGGGCGAGGACCCCGATCTGGCACTGGCCCGGCTGCGGGCCGTGCGGCCCTGCGCGGTCGAGATGCCGGAGCAATTCGCCTGGGCGGCGCTGGGAGCTGCGCCTTGAGACGGAGGCACGCCCTTGTCTTGGGTTGGAAAGGGAAAGCCTGATGCGTGTGGTCCAGCCTGAGGGGCAAAGGGGCAGTCTGAAGTGGATCCAGCAGGCGGTGGCCTGGTGCCCCGAACTGCTGCAACCGCCCGGGCTGCCCGCGATCACCTGGCTTTCTCCCCTGCGACAGGACGGTTTCGCGGAATATCGCGACGCTGCCTTTCTGGAGCGTCTGGGGCTGACGCACCTGTCGGGATCGTTGAAGGACTTCTGGCCGAAAGGTGGCCCGCAGTGGGATGCGCTTGGGCTGACCAGTCGCGGCCCGGTCCTGGTCGAAGCGAAGGCCCATCTGCGGGAGTTCTTCTCGCCCGGAACCATGGCAAGTGCCGCGTCGCGGGCCCGGATCGAAGCGGCCTTTCGCGAGGTGCAGCAGGATCTGGGTCTCAAGCCCCGGGCGAGCTGGGCGGATGTCTACTACCAGTATGCCAATCGGCTGGCCTTTCTGTGGTGGCTGCACAAGCAGGGTGTCGCGGCCGAACTGGTGTTCGTGAGCTTCCTGAACGATCGGGACATCGGCGGGCCGGAAAGCGCCGAGACCTGGCATGCCGCCTTTGCCGGGGCTGATCATGTGCTGGGCCTTCCCGCCCGGCACCGGCTGGCAGCGCATGTCCACCATGTCATGCCGGATGTGCGGCAGATCGAAATGCGCTTTCACGGCGGGACGCCGCAGGCTGGATCGGTCTGAGGGAAAGCCGCGACAAGGGCCCGCCTGAAACGGGAAGGGCGTCAGGAAAGGCGTGCCGCGCTAGGCGGTCACTGGCCCGGAAAGCCTGCCGGGCAGGCTGCGCAGGACGTCCGAGTTCTTCCGCATCCGGGCGAGGGTCCAGCTGCCCTGGAAGCCGATCATGAAAGTCTCGGCAGCCTCATGGGCGGTGTCGGGGGCCATCCCCAGCATCTCGCCGTGGCGGGCGGCAGCAGCGATGATGCGGTTGAACGCGGCCTCGGCATGGGCGCGGAAGCGATCATGATCCGGGCCCTCGAACAGAAGGCCGAAGATCGGGCAGGCGTCGGCGCTGTTCAGGATGTCGAAAAGCTTGGCCATCTTGTAGCAGAAGGTCGTCACCCCATGCCGCCAGTCGGGCGCGGCGCGGAAGCTGTCGTCGATCACCCGGACGATCTCGGACGCGGTCCAGTCGGCGGCGGCGCAGGCAAGGTCAGCCTTGCCGTCCGGGAAGTGGTGGTAAAGCGAGCCCTTGGGCACACCCGCTTCGGACAGGATCTCGGCCAGACCGGTGCCGTCATAGCCACGCTGGCGAAAGAGCCGCGTGGCAGTGAAGACAAGGCGCTGACGGGTGCTGGGTTCGTCGTTCATGGACCCCAACATAGGCGGAGCGGTCGCTCAAGAGAAGACTAGACCGATCGGTCCAGTCATGCTACTAGACCAATCGGTCTAATTGACGGAGGCGACGATGCTGGACGCAACCTACCGGACGCGTGACGAGGACGGCGAAGCGCTGGATATCCGGAGTGACGGGGCCCTGCTTTGCGGGCGCGTCTTCCGGCCGAAGGGGACCCCAAGAGCCGCGCTGGTGCTGCATGGAGCGACGGGGGCGCCCGCGGGGTTCTACCGGGCCTTCGCGCAATGGGCGGCGGCGGAACGGGACATGGCGGTCCTGACCTATGACTACCGGGATTTCGGTGCCTCGGCCCGGCGGCCGACCCGGGAGTCGAAGGCGACCCTGTCCGACTGGGGGCGCCACGACCAGGCGGCGGCTTTGGCCACGCTGGCGCGGATGTATCCCGATACACCACTTTGGGTTCTGGGCCATTCGGTCGGCGGGCTCTGGATGGGCTGGCACGAGGCGATGGGACGGGTGACCCGGGCGATCACCATCGGCGCCGGGCTGACCCATGTGACGGACCACCCGCTGCGCTATCGTTGGAAAGCCCGGCTTTTCTGGTCGCCGCCCGTCAGGGCTTTGGCCGGTGTGGCGGGCTATCTGCCGGGACGGATGGTCGGCCTTGGCGCGGATCTGCCGCGCGGGGTCTATGAGGACTGGCGGCGCTGGTGCCTGACCCCGGGCTGGCATCTGTCGGACGTTGGACGCAGCCTGCCACTTCCCGATGCGCATCGCGTCAAGGCGCGGCTAAGGATGATCGCGGTTTCGGATGACGATCTGGTGCCGGCGGCGGCGGTCTGGCGGGCGCGGTCGCTTTATCCCGAGGCGATGAAAGAGCAACTTGTCCTGCGGCCCGGGGATTTCGGGCTGAAGACGATCGGCCATATCCAACCCTTCCACCGCCGCAATGCCGTGCTCTGGCCCGCGATTCTGGACTGATTGGCGGCACGGTGCTGTCTTGACACGGCGCGCCGAAAAGGCACCGACGCGCCCGTTGAGCGGGCTGACCTTGCATGTCGGGAGGGGTGAGAGGCTGGACAACGACCCAAGCGGGGCTCGTTACGGCTGCTTCCTTCCGGACCTGACCGGGTTGGCGAGGCGCCTGCCCGCGCCAACCTCTCGGGGGGTGATATAGGCGCGGGCCGGGGGATTCGCAAGGAAGGTCGTGGGGTGCATGAAATGCTCGACGAGCCTTGCCGGGAAATGCGATCCTTCGGGAAGCAACGGGGGAGGCCGGAAGATGACAAGACTGCAGCGCCTGGACTGGCCGGATCATGGCACCCCCGACCTGCCGCCCGCTTTTGCCTTGGCCGAGGCCGAGACGCGGCTTGCGGCGGTGCGGGGCGCGATGGCCGCTGCGGGCTATCAGGCGCTGATCATCTATGGCGACCGCGAGCATGCGGCGAACCTGCATTGGCTGACCGGCTTCGATCCCCGCTTTGAAGAGGCGGTGCTGGTGGTCACGCAGGGCGACGCACTGCTTCTGGCTGGAAACGAGTGTCTGGCCTATACGGTCGTCTCGCCCCTGGTCGTGGCAGGGCTGATCCGGGTTGGGCTGTGTGCCTCGCTCTCCTTGCCAAGCCAGCCGCGCGGATCGCGGCGGCTTTGGGACTGGCTGGACGAGGTCATTCCTGCCGGGGCCAAGGTCGGGGCGGTCGGCTGGAAGTGGTACGGGGCAGATGAGTTGCCGCCGGGGGCGGATCCGGCGCTGGCGCTGGACATCCCGGCCTTCCTTGCCGATCCGCTGCGCGAGCGCGCCGGGCGGGTGGAAAATGCGACGGCGCTGCTCATGCACCCGGGCCATGGCCTGCGCGCCCGCGTCTCGGTGGAAGATATCGCCCGGCTGGAATTCGCCAACCACATGGCCGCAACGGCCCTGCGCCGCATGGTCTTTGCCTTTCAGGAAGGCATGACCGATTTCGCCGCTGTCGAGGCCGCGCGGATCGGCGGGCTGCCGCTGGGCTGCCATGTGACTTTTGCGATGGGGACCACGCCCGGACTGTCGGGGCCGGTGGGGGACCGGATCACCCGGGGCAAGCCCGCGAGCTTCAACATCTGCCATTGGGGATCGAACATCTGCCGGGCGGGCTGGATGGCGCGGGGGCCGGAAGACCTGCCGCCCGAGGCCGGGGGCTATCTGGAGGAGTTCGTCTTCCCCTATGCCCGCGCGATGTCGGACTGGTGCGGGATGATGCGGCCGGGCGTTCCGGGGGGCGCGGTGTGGCAGCGGATCCATGACCTTCTGCCAGAGGAGTTCGGGATCATGCTCAACCCCGGACATCTGATCGGCCTGGACGAATGGCTGTCCTCGCCCATCACGCCGGGGTCGGAGCTGCCCATTGCCTCGGGCATGGCGATGCAGATGGATGTGATCCCGGTCCATGCCACCTGGGGCTCGACCCGGATGGAAGATGGATATGTCATCGCGGACGACGCTTTGCGCGCGGAACTGGCGCGGAAACATCCGAACGCATTCCGGCGCTGCGCAGCGCGGGCCGAATTCATGAACCGGGTGATTGGCATGGATGTGCCGGAGACGCTTTTGCCGCTGGCCGATACCTGCGGGATCATCGCGCCCTGGCTGCTGGATCCGGCGCAGGTGGTGGTGCTTTGACGCGGCGTTCCGGGTGACGGCGGGACGCCGCCGCGTCATTCTGGCGGCCAAAGGGAGACCGCCATGACCAGCTATCCGCATCTTCTCGCCCCGATCACTCTGGGTGCCGTGACGCTCCGCAACCGGAGCCTGATGGGCTCCATGCATACGGGGCTGGAGGAGACCGGCGACTGGGGCCGGGTCGCGGCCTTCTATGCGGCGCGGGCGAAGGGCGGGGCGGGGCTGATCGTCACCGGCGGCATGGCGCCGAACCGCGAGGGCGGGGTCTTTCCGGGTGCGGCGGGGCTGTTCAGCGAGAAGGACATCGCGAACCACCGGCGGGTGACCGATGCCGTCCATGCCGAAGGCGGGCATATCGCGATGCAGATCCTGCATGCCGGGCGCTATGCCTATTCGAAGGACTGCGTGGGACCTTCGGCGGCGAAATCGCCGATCTCGCCCTTTTCGCCGCGCGAGCTGGATGAGGAAGGGATCGAGAAGCAGATTGCCGACATTGCCACCGCGGCCGCCCGGGCAATCGAGGCGGGCTATGACGGGGTCGAGGTCATGGGGTCCGAGGGCTATTTCCTGAACCAGTTCCTGGTGACCCATACCAACCGTCGGACCGACCGCTGGGGCGGCACTTATGCGAACCGGATGCGTCTGCCGGTCGAGGTCGTGGCGCGTGTCCGGGCGGCGATGGGTCCGGGGGCGGTGCTCGTCTACCGGATTTCGCTGATCGACCTGGTGCCCGAGGGCTCGACCTGGGACGAGGTGGTCGCCTTGGCCAAGGCGATTGAGGCGGCGGGGGCTACGGTCCTGAACACCGGGATCGGCTGGCACGAGGCGCGGGTGCCGACGATCGCGACCTCGGTCCCGCGCGCCGGATTCGCGGACCTGACGGCGCGGCTGCGGCCAGAGGTGGGTATTCCGGTGATCACCTCGAACCGGATCAACGCGCCGGAAGTGGCCGAGAGGCTGCTGGCCGCAGGGGTGGCGGACATGGTGTCGATGGCGCGGCCCTGGCTTGCGGATGCCGAGTTCATCGTCAAGGCGGCCTCCGGTCGGGCCGCCGAGATCGCACCCTGCATCGCCTGCAACCAGGCCTGCCTCGACCATACGTTCTCGGGCAAGCTGACATCCTGCCTGGTCAACCCGCGCGCCTGCCACGAGACCGAACTGACCTATGCGCCTGTGACAGTGCCAAAGCGGATCGCGGTCGTGGGCGCGGGGCCTGCCGGGATGATGACGGCAATCGTTGCCGGCCAGCGCGGGCACAAGGTCACGCTTTTCGACAGGGCCGAGCGGGTCGGCGGGCAGCTGAACCTGGCAAAACAGGTTCCGGGCAAGGAAGAGTTCCACGGGTTGGTTGACTGGTTCGCGACCATGCTTGACGCGCCCGGCATCACGCTGCGGCTTGGGCAGGAGGCGACAGCCGACGACATGGCCGGTTTCGACGAAGTGGTGATCGCCACCGGCGTTGCGCCACGCGATCCGGGGATTCCGGTCGAGCCAGGGGCGAAGGTCCTGTCCTATATCGACGTCCTGCAATGCGCGCCCGTTGGGCGGCGGGTGGCAATCGTAGGCGCGGGCGGCATCGGTTTCGACGTGGCCGAGGCGCTGGTGCACGAGGGCGAAAGCCCGACGCTGGACATAGATCTCTGGCGTGCCGAATGGGGGGTGACGTCGCCCTGGAGGGATCGTGGCGGTCTGGCGCCTGCGGGGCCCGCGCCCCATCCCCCGGCGCGTGAGGTGCATCTCTTGCAGCGCAAGGCCGAAAAGCCGGGGCGGGGTCTGGGCAAGACCACCGGCTGGATTCACCGCGCTAACCTCGCGATGAAACGTGTGCGCATGCAGGGCGGGGTGAATTACGAGCGGATCACGGCTGAAGGGCTGGTGATCAGCCACGGGCCGAACCGCGAGCAGCCGGAACTGCTCGCGGTCGATGCCGTGGTGCTCTGCGCAGGGCAAGTGCCGGAACGAGGGCTTTCCGCAGAGCTGGACCGGCGCGGCATCCCCCACCATCGGATTGGCGGGGCGGACGTCGCGGCCGAGCTGGATGCCAAGCGCGCCATCGATCAGGGCGCGCGGCTGGCGGCGCGGCTTTGACGTAGTCCGGCCTTCGGCTTCGTTGCTCCCCGGGACTGGCCCGAGAAGCAGACGAAACCGATGGCCGGAGCGCGTCAGCCGCCCGACGCGGCCTCGGGCGTCTTGATCACGCCGTTGTCGAGTGCAGCCTGCAGTTCGGTCGCATCGACGGCGCCGTCGGTGTTGGCATCGATTCCCTTGAACGCGTCTTCGGTGAGATCCGTCCAGACCGCCTGAAGCTCGACCAGCGACCAGTTGCCGCTGGAATCGGTGTCGGGAACATCGGGCAGGGTCTGCGCGAAGGCCGCCGAAGCAAGGGCAAGGGGTGCAAGCGCGATTGCGAAGCGTTTCATGGAAGTCTCCTTTGTCAGTCCACGATTGTGGGACACGGCTTTCCGTGGCCCGAGACCTACCTAGGGGGCACAGGAAGGATATTCCATGCCCCGGCGACAAAGGTAAAAAGTGACGGCGATTCGCTGCCGTTTTGTGCACAATCTGGGAACGATTTCCCGCCTACCCAGTCGGGCGATACCTATCTCCGCGCACAACAATCGCGGGTTTTGGCGGGGGCTCGCCGAAGCTAGTGCCATGATCTGCGTTTCGATGCCATGAACGATCCCCCACAATACCCCGGATCGGACGCGCGTTTGCCGCCATCCTGCCCGATTTGGCAGTGAAAGCTGTGTGACAAGAGTGGCGTGTCTGTTCCCAAGAGGACAACTATGGATCGACTGACAGAGATGGAGGCCTTCGCCACGGTAGTGGATCAGGGCGGCTTCACCGATGCAGCCAAGAAGATGGGGATTTCCAAGTCCGCTGTCTCGAAACATGTCTCGGCGCTTGAGGCGCGATTGGGGGCAAGGCTTCTGAACCGAACCACCCGGCGCGTCTCGCCGACCGAGATCGGGCTGGCCTACTACGACCGCGCCCGCCGGGTGCTGAACGATGCGGGCGAGGCGGATGCGCTGGTGACTTCGATGCAGTCAGCGCCTTCGGGGCTGTTGCGGGTGTCGGTGGCGACGGATTTCGGGGTGAACCTCCTGTCGCCAATCCTGGGGGACTTCCTGCTGGAATATCCCGACATCACTGTGAACATGGTCCTGAACAACCGCTATGTCGAGTTGATCAGCGAAGGCTTCGACATGGCGATCCGCGTGGGCGAGCTGGAGGACAGCTCACTTCGCGCCCGCAAGCTGACCGAGACGACGAAGCGGATGATCGGCTCGCCTTCCTATTTCCAGAAATTCGGGCGGCCGCAGAAGATCGACGATCTGAACGACCACAAGCTTCTGCACTATTCGAATCAGGCCAATGGCAACGTGTGGAAGATCACCGCGCCGTCGGGCGAGAAGCGGCAAGTCCGTTCGGTCGGCTGGCTCACGGTGAATGACGGGCAAAGCCTGCTGAACGCTGCCGTCTCGGGGCTTGGCATCGCTTACCTGCCCTCGTTCCTATACGCCGACGCGATGCGTCAAAGACTGGTGGAAGAGGCGATTCCCGGTCTGCCGGTCGAAACGCTGGGCATCTATGCCGTTTATCCTCCGGGGCGGTTCACCCAGCCCAAGGTGCGGGCCTTCATCGACTTCCTGGCGCGGCGCTATGCCGACAAGGGTCCCGACAACTGGTGACCGGAAACTTCAGGCGCGGGGCCCACTCTCCGTCCTGTTAACGGGTCGAAGTGACAATCACTTCGACCCGTCTGTTTTTCTGGCGCCCCTCATCGGTCTGGTTCGTGGCCCGCGGCGCAAGAAAGCCCACGCCCTCGGCCGCTACCCTGGTCGCGTCGACCCCGAAGCTTTCGACCAGCACCTCGGCCACGGCCTCGGCCCTGCGTTCGGACAGGGCGATATTGGCGGCGAGGCTGCCCGAGGCATCGGTATGACCAACCAGCGCAACGGTCCCGTCGGGGTTGGCCTCAAGCCAGGCGGCGACGGCAGCCAGTGAGGCGTATTCGCCTTCCGCCAGGGTGGCCGCGCCGCTGGCGAAGATCAGATCCTCAAGCACGGCAGATCCCACGGCATCCAGCGAGGCGACAATGCCGTCGGGCTCGGGCTCGGCAGTGGGCATCCCGCGCGGCAGTTCGACCTCGTCCAGGTCGATGGGGGTTTCGGGCGCGATCGGTTCAGGCAGAGCGGCATGCGTGATCCGGGTGATCTGCACGAAGGCAGAGCCCGCACTGCGACTGACCAGAAGGGAAATGGCCTCGTCCCCGCGCTCTGCTGCAAGAAAGCGGAAATCGCCAAGGTCGACATGCATGTCAGGCTCGGGCATCACCTCGGTGCCGAACCGAAAGTCGAAACCGCCGCAGTTGCGCGATTCGCATTCGAAGACCACCGTATAGCCGGCGGCCAGAACCTGGTCGCGCAACGGGGCCAGGATCGCCAAGGTCGACAGGCCGGGGGCCTCGAGCTTCAGTGCCCGCTGGTCCAGCGCCCCTTCGAACCGGCGGGACGGCACGATCCGGCCATCAAAGGCGCCGATTGGCAGCGCATAGCTGCCCGGGCTTTCGCTGCGCGTCTCTTCCCCCGTCACTTTCGCCGGCAGATCGAGCGTCAAGGCTGCAGAGGGGCCAGCCAGGACGCCACAGAAGAAGACGCTTGCGAGGAGATTCTTCGGCACTGCCCGGGTCGCTTTCCGCGATCATTTCATTCGGTAGTGGTACTGTCCCACAGTTTCCATGCCAAGGCGAGCGTAGAGCGCGCGGGCGGCAGCGTTTTGCCGGGTGACAACCAGCGAAAGCCGGGTTGCCCCCTGCGCGGCCGCCCAGTTCGCGGCAGCGTGGATCAGGGTCTGGCCGACGCCTTGCCGCCGGTGTGACGGCCGGACCTCCAGCGCGTGCAGCATCGCCTCGGATCCGTGGCAGGCGACGAAGGCCGCACCGGCGGGACGATCGCCGCTGCGAGCCAGCAGCGCGGCTTTCGGGCCGCCGACCCGTTCCATCACCGCAATCCGCGCGGGGCCGATACCGCCCTCGGCCCAGATGGACCGCGCGACCTCAAGCGGTGGCCAATGCGGGAAGGCGGCCAGCGTCGGCAGATCGGCGGTCAGGGCCTGAACCGGGGCCGCATAGGCAACGACGGGGTCGATGATCTGCCAGCCTCGGGCGGCGAGCGTGGCGTCCAGCCGGTCCTGGCCAGCGCGGATCAGCATCAGCGGCTGGGCCATGGCGGCCTCGGCGGCGTCCACTTCGGCCTCGGTCACCGGGCCGTCGCAACTGGCAGCCGAGACACGCTTGCCCCCGCCCGCCCCATCGCGGAGCGTGAAGGGGCCGAGGGTCCGGTAGCTGGCGGGGGGCCAGGTGGCCTCCATCACCTCGGCCAGGGTTTCGGGGCTCATCCGAAAAGCCGGGTGAGCTTGACCATGGCCTGATCCAGTCGGCCCGGATCCGTGCCCCGCACCACCAGATTGGTGCCGTGGGCCCCGTTGGTGATGAAGGGATATGAGCCCATCGAAAGGTCGGGGAATTCGGCGGCGAGTGCGGCGAATTCGGCTGCGATCTCGCCTTCTCCGCGCATGAGCTTGAAGGTCTGCGACAGAAGCGCCGGACCGCCCGTGAGCTTGGGAAGGACCGAGGCGACCATGGCCTCGAAGATGTTCGGGACCCCGGCCATCACATGGACATTGCCGATGGAGAAGCCGGGCGCGGTCGAGACCGGGTTGTCGATCAGGCTGGCTCCGTCCGGAATCCGGGCCATGCGCTGGCGGGCTTCGTTGAAGGGCAGGCCGGCGCGGTCGTAATGCGCCTGGAGGAGCGCCATGGCATCGGCGCGGTGGCCGATCTTCGCGCCCATGGCGGCGGCCACCGCATCGGCGGTGATGTCGTCATGGGTGGGGCCGATGCCGCCCGAAGTGAAGACATGGGTGTAGCGTGCCGAAAGGGCGCGGACAGCGGCGACGATGTCGTCATGCACGTCGGCGACGACCCGTACCTCGCGGAGCATGATGCCGATCCTGGTCAGCTCTCCGGCCAGGAAATGCATGTTGGAATCGCGGGTGCGGCCCGAGAGGATCTCGTCGCCGATCACCAGCATGGCAGCTGTCGGATTGGTCATCGCGTCCTCCTTTGCTACTGGCGGTATAGACCCGGGGACGCGCGGTTTCAAACCCCGGCCTCTGGCCAATTCCGCGCGACACTCTTATGTAGGGGCCAAGGAGAAGCCCTGTGGACGAACATCGCGCCCGGATCACGAAGGATGGTATCCGCATCTACGAGGATGCGGATTTCGCCGGCATGCGGGTTGCGGGCCGGATCGCGGCCGAGATCCTGGATGCCGTGGCGCCGCTGGTCGCGCCGGGCGTCACGACCGCAGCGCTGGATGATTTCATCACTGCCGAGATCAAGCGGCGCGGGGTGACCTCGGCCACGATCGGCTACAAGGGCTACAAGCACGCCTCCTGTATTTCGGTGAACCATGTGGTCTGCCACGGGATCCCGGGGCCGAAGGTGCTGATGGATGGCGATGTGCTGAACATCGACGTCACGGTGATCGTCGACGGCTGGTTCGGCGACACGAGCCGGATGTATGTGGCGGGCCAGCTGGCGCGCAAGGCCGAGCGGCTGATCGAGGTCACGCACGAGGGCCTGATGCGCGGGATCGCGGCGGTGAAACCGGGGAATACCTTCGGTGACATCGGCTATGCGATCCAGTCCTACGTCGAGGCGCAGCGCATGTCCGTCGTCCGCGATTTCTGCGGCCATGGGCTGGGCCGGGTTTTTCATGCCCCGCCGAATGTGCTGCACTATGGCCGCGCGGGATCGGGCCCGGTGCTGGAAGAGGGCATGTTCTTCACCATCGAGCCGATGGTCAATCTGGGTCGGCCAGAGACGAAAGTCCTGGCCGATGACTGGACCGCTGTTACCCGCGACAAGTCGCTCTCGGCGCAGTTCGAGCATTCGGTGGGGGTCACGGCCACGGGCTGCGAGATTTTCACCCTGTCTCCGGCGGGCAAGTTCCACCCGACTTGGGGGTAAGGGCCAAAATCCTTCGAAGGATTTTGCAAATTTCTTCGAAGAAATTTGGCCCCCTAGATCCCCGCGTACCATTCATATCCACGGTCGGCCCAGTAGCTGCCCTTGCCATACCCCAGCGTCGCAAGACTGTCGGTCAACTCGATCGTGTGGACATACTTCGCCATCTTGTACCCCAGCTGACGTTCGACCCGAAGCCGCAGGGGTGCCCCGTTCGCGACTGGCAGGGGCGCGCCGTTCATCGCATAGGCGAGGATCGTCTGGGGGTGGTAGGCGTCAATCAGGTCGATGCTTTCATAATAGAAGACCTCGCCCGAAAGGCTGCGCTCGATCGCGTCGAAGCAGTGGAAGACGGCATAGCGGGCGGTGAGGTTCGGCTTGGCGAGGTTCAGGACGGTGCCCAAGGGCACGCCCTGCCATTTGGCGATGCAGCTCCAACCCTCGACGCAGTCGTGCCGGGTGATCTGGGTGCGAGAGGGCAGCGCGGTGAGATCGGCGAGGGACAGGGTCGTGAGGGTTTCGACCAGGCCGGTGATCGTCAGCCGATAGTCGCGGAAGGCGGTTTCGGCCATCCGGCGGTATTCCGTCCCTTGGGGATCGGTGGAACCGTTCGGGCGTTGGCCTTGGGCTATGTCGGCCTCGCTGAACTCGGGCGCGAGGCGGTCGCCGATCACGGCGCGCTGGGCGGTGCGGGTCAGGCCCTCGTGGCTGGCGAAGAGGCGACGAAGGGCGCTGTCGCCCTGGCCCGCGCTGTCAAAGACCTTGCAGCCGGAAAGGGCGAGGGCGGCACCCCCAAGGAGAAGGCGGCGGCGGTCAAGCATTGCGGTCTCCATCGGTGCGATACCAGCCGGTCAGGATCGCGCGCATCTCGTTCAGGGGGCCGGCGAGGAGGATCATCGCCATGTGGACGGCGAAAAAGCCGATGAGCGCCAGCATGGTGAGGAAATGGATCGTGCGGGCGGTCTGACGGCCGCCGAAGAGGTCCAGCAGCCAGGGCGCGGCGGCGTTGAAGCCGGGCGACATGGAAAGCCCGGTCAGGATCATCAGGGGCAGGGCGAGGAAGAGAACCGAGGCATAGGCGAGCTTCTGCAGCACGTTGTAGTCGGCGCTATGGTGAAAGCGGAGCCGCGCGTGGTCGGCAAGGTCGCGGGGCAGGGCGCGGAGGTCGGCGAGGCTCGGGATCAGCTGGCGCAAGTGGCCGTTCAGCGCGGAAGCTGCCAGCCACAGCGCAAGGGTCAGGACCAGGGTCCAGGCGAAGAAAAAGTGGATCACCCGGCCGGTCGCGAGGCTTTGGTATGAGGGGATCGTCAGGGCGGCCGGAAAGGCCCGCGGCTCGCCACCCGAAACGCCAAGAATGCCGGTCGTGTCGAATTCGGCGCCGAGCACTTGGGTCACGCCACGGAGTTCGCCCCCGACCTCGCGCGCGCCGATGGTCAGGATCGCGTTGTCGTAGTCGAAGCCCGATTCCATCCCGATATGCAGGCTCGGATGGGCATTGAAGATCTGCAGGCCGGTGAGCATCAGGAAGAACAGGCTGATGGCCCAGACCCAATGGGTCACCCTGGTGATCAGGCGCTGGCGATATACGAGTGGGCCCTCTGGCATGGCTTTCCCTTTCGGTTCTGCCCAAAGCTACGGGGCCCGCGCGTGAAAGTTTCAGCCCGCCGATCCGGCGCGGCGCTGATTGCATTTCGGCCCCGCCCGGCTTATCTCGGTGGCTGACCAACGGGGCAGGGCAAAAGCCGCATGAACTGGATCACCAACTACGTCCGGCCGAAGATCAACTCGCTTTTCTCGCGCCGCGAGGTGCCGGAGAATCTTTGGACGAAGTGCCCGGAATGCGGGACCATGCTGTTCCACCGCGAGCTGGCGGGAAACCTCAACGTCTGCACCAGTTGCGACCATCACATGGCGATCAGCCCGCGCGAGCGGTTCGAGGCGCTGTTCGACGGTGGTATCTTCACCGAAGTGAAAGTGCCCGAGCCGGTGGTCGACCCGCTGCATTTCCGCGACCAGAAGAAATACACCGACCGGATCAAGGCGGCGCAGAAGGCCAGCAGCGAAAAGGATGCGATGCTGGTCGCCGAGGGCGAGATCAACCGCACGCCGATCGTCGCTGCGGCTCAGGACTTCAGCTTCATGGCCGGGTCGATGGGCATGTATGTCGGCAACGCGATCATTGCGGCGGCCGAACGGGCGGTGAAACTGAAGCGGCCGCTGATCCTCTTCTCGGCCTCGGGCGGGGCGCGGATGCAGGAAGGCATGCTCAGCCTGATGCAGATGCCGCGCACGACGGTGGCGGTGCAGATGCTCAAGGAAGCGCGGCTGCCCTATATCGTCATCCTGACGCATCCCACGACCGGGGGCGTCACGGCCAGCTATGCGATGCTGGGCGACGTGCAGATTGCCGAACCGAACGCCCAGATCGGCTTTGCCGGGGCCCGCGTCATCGAGCAGACGATCCGCGAAAAGCTGCCCGAGGGGTTCCAGCGGGCGGAATATCTTCTGGACCACGGGATGCTGGACCGGGTCGTCCATCGCAAGGCCCTGAAGGAAGAGCTGGTGGTCCTGGTCCGTCTGCTGATGGGACAACCGCCGGCGATCAAGGGCGACCTGCCCTCACCGGCCGAGGCCAAGGCCGGCGCGGAAGCCTGAGTCATGGCGCAAGGTTCGGACGTCATCCTGGAACGGATGATGACGTTGCATCCCAAGGTCATCGACCTGACCCTGGCGCGTGTGGAACGGCTGCTGGCGCGGCTTGGCAACCCCGAGAACCGGATCCCGCCGGTGATCCACATCGCGGGGACGAATGGCAAGGGTTCGACCCAGGCGATGATCCGGGCCGGGCTTGAGGCGGGCGGAGACCGCGTCCACGCCTATACGTCGCCGCACCTGGCGCGGTTTCACGAACGCATCCGCCTGGCGGGAGAGCTGATCTCCGAGCCCATGCTGACCGCGCTTCTGGACGAATGCGTGCAGGTGAACGGGCCCGAGGAGATCACCTTCTTTGAAATCACTACCTGCGCGGCCTTCCTGGCCTTTGCGCGGGTGGCGGCGGACTGGACGCTGTTGGAAGTGGGCCTTGGCGGCCGGCTCGATGCGACGAATGTCGTGGACAGGCCCCGGCTGACGATCATCACGCCGGTCAGCCTCGATCATCAGGCCTTCCTTGGCGATACCGTGGCGGCGATTGCGGGCGAGAAAGCCGGGATCATCAAGCGCGGGGTACCGGTGATCGTCGGCCCGCAATCGGATGAGGGTCTTGCGGTAATCGAGGCCAAGGCAGCGCGAATGGGTGCCCCGGTACTGGCCTATGGTCAGCACTGGAACGTGTCCGAAGACCGCGGACGGCTGATCTATCAGGACGAGAACGGGCTTCTCGACCTGCCCCTGCCGAACCTGCCGGGGCCGCACCAGATCCAGAATGCCGGGGCGGCGATTGCCGCGCTTCGGGCGCTTGGCCGCGACGAGGGGGCCTGCGAGGCTGCTGTCACCCGCGCCTTCTGGCCCGCCCGGATGCAGCGTCTGCGCCACGGCCCCTTGGTCGATCTGGCCCCAAGGGTCGAGCTTTGGCTTGACGGTGGCCATAACCCGGCGGGGGGCGAGGCAGTGGCGGCCACGCTTGCCCGGACGCCCAAGCGCGAGACGCATCTCATCTGCGGCATGCTGAACACCAAGGATGTCGCGGGCTACATGATCCCGCTCGCGCCCCAGGTCACGCGTCTTCATGCCGTGTCGATCCCGGGCGAGAAGAACACGCTGCCCGCAGAGGTGACCCGCGACGCGGCGCGCAGTGCCGGAATGGAAGCGGTCACCGCCCCGTCCGTCGCGGAAGCGCTTGCCGGGATCGCCGCGATGGCACCGGAAGCCCGCGTGCT
Organism: Tabrizicola sp.; assembly: GCA_016792685.1. GTDB lineage: Bacteria > Pseudomonadota > Alphaproteobacteria > Rhodobacterales > Rhodobacteraceae > Tabrizicola. The sequence goes on from JAEULQ010000021.1 coordinate 31,334, forward strand.
GATCTGCGGCTCGCTTTATCTTGCCGGTACGGTGCTGCGCGAAAACGGCTGAGCCCGGCCGTCGAATGGCAGAATGACGACCATTCGTGCAGCAAAAGCGACATTCTGCCCGGAAACGCGGCAGTCCACCAATTCTAATGGCGTGATTTGCGCCATAGCGTCCATCGGCGAAACCGCCCTCGGAAGGCGCGTGTCCAAAGTAGGCGCGCGGGGATCCGGGGGATGACGCAAGGGGACGACAAAGATGCGACGCAAGACAGGTCAATGCGGATGGCCGGCCCTTTTGGCCGTTCTGGCAATCGCGATCGGGGCAGGCGCGGCCCAGGCACAGGAGGCCTGCACGATCTATACCGTGAAGGCAGGCGACACGCTGGGGGGCATCTCGAACACGGCCTATGGCACCTACGACTACCAGCGCATCTTCAATGCCAATCGCGATGTGATCGCGGCCTCGCCGAATCTGCTGGCGCCGGGCACCGAGCTGATCCTGCCCTGCGCCGATGGCCGCCTGCGACCGGACCAGGAGCTGAGCAGCATCACCGAACGCGAGACCCGGAAGTTCGAGGAAAGCCGCGCGACGACCAGCGCCTACAACCCGCCGATCAAGCTTGTGGCAGGAGACGGCTGGTTCCCGTTCACCGACACGCGGCTCAAGGATGGCGGGGTGCTGACCCGGCTTGGCCTGGTCGCGTTCAATCGCGGCGGCAACGACCGGGAGACCAAGCTCGCCTGGGTGGACGACTGGGGCTCGCACCTCGACGTGCTGTTGCCGACCCACTCCTTTGACCTGTCGATCGGTTGGGATGGAATCGACTGCAGCAAGATGGATCTTCTGTCCGATGACATGGTGCGCCGTTGCACCGAAGTCGTGCTCTCTGATCCCGTCTACGAGGTCGTCTACGGCCTTTTTACCATGCCAGACAGCCCCTATGCCGAGGTCCGGAGCTTCGCCGACCTCAAGGGCGCGCGGATTTGCCGTCCTGACGGCTGGGCGACGGCCGACCTTGAGGTCGAGGGGCTGACCGAACCGGTGGTCACCTACGTGCATCCGCTGTCGGCCGATGACTGTGTCGAGGCGCTGACGAAGGGCGAGGCGGATGTCTATTCGATCGAGATCGAGTCGGCCGTTGCCAGCATCGAGCGGGCCAAGCTGAGCGAGACGATCCGGCAGAACCCGTACCTGATCAAGATCGCCTCGCTGCATTTCGCGACGCATGTCACGAACGAACGCGGCAAGGAGTATCTGGAACTCTTGAACCGCGGCCTGACCGAAATGCGCGAAACGGGCGAGTGGTACGACATTGTGGCCAGCTCGTTGGCCGAGGCCGCGACGATCCCCAACTGAAGCGCCGAAGCCTGGGCACGAAGCCGGGCTTGCGGGGCAAGTCATTGAAATCATTTCCGGGGCTGGGGGCGGTGCGGGTGGATGCCTGCCCTTGCCCCCTTACGGCCAGCAGGCTAGGGTCAGCGCAAACCGAAAGGAGCCCTCATGCACCCGATTGAAAAGCGCCTGGCCGAACTTGGTGTCAGCCTGCCCGATGCTCCTGCTCCGGCGGCGAATTACGTTCCCTTCGTGATCGTTGGGTCGCTTGTCCATATCTCGGGCCAGATCAGCCAGAACGAGGCCGGCCTGATCAAGGGCCGTCTGGGCGAAGAGCTTGCCGTCGAACAGGGTGCCGAGGCCGCAAAGCGTTGCGCAATCTCGATCCTGTCTCAGGTTCGGAAGGCCGTCGGCGGCGACTGGGACCGGGTTTCCCGCGCGGTCAAGCTGGTGGGCTTCGTGAACTCGACCCCCGATTTCACCGACCAGCCCAAGGTGATCAACGGGGCATCGGACTTTTTGGTCGCGGTTCTGGGCGAAGCCGGTCGCCATGCCCGGTCGGCGGTGTCGGCCGCCTCGCTGCCACTGGGGGTGGCGGTCGAGATCGAGGCGATCTTCGAGCTGAAATGACCCGCGTCCCGCTGCCTGCCGCTTTCCTTCGCCTGCCCCTCGCCCACCGTGCCCTGCATGACCGCGCCGCAGGTCGGGTCGAGAATTCACCAGCAGCTGTCCGAGCGGCGGTCGCGGCCGGCTATGGCATCGAGATTGACCTGCAATTGTCGCGGGATGGTGTGGCGATTGTCTTCCATGATGAAGAGCTGGACCGTCTGACCGATGAAAAAGGCCCGGTCAGCGCCCGATTGGCGGAAGAGCTTTCCCGGATCGGGCTGAAGGATTCGACCGATACGATTCCGACCCTGGCCGAGGTCCTGGCGATGATCGATGGTCGGGTTCCTCTGCTTATCGAAATCAAGGACCAGTCCCTTGTCATGGGCCCGACCGATGGTCGGCTGGAGGCTGCTACGGCCGAAGCGTTGCGCGACTACCGCGGCGATGTGGCGGTGATGTCGTTCAATCCGTCCTCGGTCGCCCATATGGCTCGACTTGCCCCGCACCTTGCGCGCGGGATCACCACCTCGGCCTATGATGCCGGGGATTGGGCGCCGCTGGCGGTGTCGATCTGCGATCACCTGCGTCAGGTCCCTGACTATGACGCGGTCGAAGCCAGCTTCATCAGCCATGAGGCCTCCGACCTGTCGCGCCCGCGTGTGGCCGAACTGAAGGCGAAAGGTGCGGCGGTGTTGTGCTGGACGATCCGCTCGCCCGAAGACGAGGCGGTCGCGCGCCGGATTGCCGACAATGTGACCTTCGAGGGCTACAGGGCCGCCCTTCCGGCTTGACGGCGGCGGTTGCTCCGCCACCTTCCTATCCGACCCGCTTCGGAGCGTTCATGGCCGACCTGACCCTTGCAGAATGCCTGGCGGACATTCCCGCTGCCGATTGGGATGCAGTGGCCGCCCCCGAGCAGGCCACCGGTCGCCCGGTTGATCCGTTCACGACGCACCGCTTCCTGTCGGCATTGGAGGCCTCGGGCTCGACAGGCAAGGGGACCGGCTGGCAGGCGCGACCCATGGTCCTGCGCGAGGCGGGACGGCTGGTTGCGGCGACACCGCTTTATGTGAAGGGCAACAGTCAGGGCGAATACATCTTTGACCACGGCTGGGCCGACGCCTACGAACGGGCCGGGGGCCGGTATTACCCGAAGCTGCAGATCGCGGTGCCCTTCACTCCGGCCACCGGTCGCCGTTTTCTGGGGGCGGCGGAGCATCGAGAAACCCTCTGGCGGGCGGCTATCGGCGTGGCGGGGCAAAACCGGCTGTCCTCGCTGCACGCGACGTTTTGCACGGCTGAAGAGGCTTTGGCCCTGGCGGGCGTCGAGGGCACTCTGCACCGCGTGACCCAGCAGTTCCACTGGGAGAACCGCGGCTACGACCGCTTTGACGATTTCCTTGCCGCGCTGTCCAGCCGCAAGCGCAAGATGATCCGCAAGGAACGCGAAACCGCCCGGGCTGCCGGGCTGGAGATCAGGGCGCTGACCGGCGATGCGATCGAACCTCAGCATTGGGATGCGTTCTGGGCCTTCTACCAGGACACTGGCAGCCGGAAATGGGGAACGCCCTATCTGACGCGGCAGGCCTTTGCGCTTTTCCATGCGACGATGCGGGACGACATGCTGCTGGTCCTGGCCTTCGACGGAGAGCGGCCTGTCGCGGGGGCGCTGAACTTCATCGGGCGCGACACGCTTTACGGCCGCTACTGGGGTTGCATCGAGGATCACCCCTGCCTGCATTTCGAACTGTGCTACTATCAGGCCATCGACTGGGCGATTGCCAATGGCCTGGCCCGGGTCGAGGCCGGGGCGCAGGGCGAGCACAAGCTTGCGCGCGGCTACCTGCCGGTCGAGACCCATTCGCTGCACTGGATCGCCGATCCCGGTTTTCGCAAGGCGGTGGACCACTACCTTGAGGCGGAGCGCCGCGCCGTTGATCAGGAGATCGAGGTGCTGACCGCCTATGGCCCCTTCCGCCGGGGTGGTTCCGGGGAGTAGGCTGCCTCTGCCCTTCCGCGAAGGAGATCCCGATGTCCGACCTCTTGCCCGAAGCCGACCGCAAGACCGCCTTGCCGCCCCTGGCCGAAACCGGCTGGGCTGCGGTTCCCGGGAAGGATGCGATCCGGAAGGTCTGGAAGTTCCGCAGCTTTTCCGAAGCCTGGGGCTTCATGTCCCGCGCCGCCCTGGTGGCCGAGAAGCTGAACCACCACCCGGACTGGACCAACCGCTACAATGTGGTCGACGTAACGCTGACCACACATTCGGCGCGCGGGCTGACCGGCCTGGACATCGACCTTGCCCGTGCGATGGACCGGCTGGCCCCGGAGGCCGAGATCGCGCGCAACCACGGCGAACCGATAAGCTGCCTGTGCGAGGTCCACGCCCGGAAGGCCTGAGGCGGGATGCTAGAGCAGCCCCGCCATCCGCGCTCCGGTCAACAGGTCCGGGGCCAAGTGGTGGGCCCAGCGACCCTGACTGGGAACGATATCGGGCACCTGGACCACGGTGCAACCCGCCCGCCAGGCGGCCTCGGCACCGGTTTCGCTGTCCTCAAAGACCAGGCAGCGCGCCGGATCGACGCCGAAAAGACTGGCGGCCAGAAGATAGGGTTCGGGGTCGGGCTTGGGCGCGCGCACATCGTCCAGCGTCACGACATGGGAGAAGGCCGAGGCGATCCCGGCGATCCCCAGCTTGCGATGCGCCCCTTCACGACCGGTCGAGGTGACGATGGCCAGTGGATGGGAAAGCGCGGGCAAGAGGTCGTTTGCCCCGGGTTTCAGTTCAAGCCGGTTCTCGACCCCGTCGTTGAATCCACTGCGCCAGTGCAGGTTGACTGCCGGCAGATCGACGCCGGGTAGGGCCGCCCGGATGATGCGGGCGGCGGTTGGTTCGTCCTTGCCGACAAGGGCATGCATGAAAGCTTCGTCGACGTCATGGCCATGGGCCGCAAAGGCCGCCAGACCCGTGGTCAGGGCGATGCTCTCGGTGTCGATCAGTGTCCCGTCGAGATCAAAGAGAATGGCTTCGTACATGCTTGCCCCCGCGTCTGGCGGAGCCATAGCCGATCACAGGTGCAGCCGGTAGTAGGTAAAGCCCTGGCCGTCGCGGCCGATGGCGGATGGTCTGAAGTTTGCGATCTCGGACAGATGTGCCGAGGCCCCCTCACCGGCCTGGACCTGAACCGTGGTTCCGGGCATCGGCAGGAAATGCCAGTTCCGGCGCGGCGCCGCGCCGACGATCCGGTGGCGCTGGACATAGGCGGAAATGACCGACTGGACGCGCGCTCCGTCGGTAAAGGCTACCCTGTGGTCGCCCTCCGGGTCCATCAGCCGCGCCCGGCTGGCGCGATGGTTGTTCGTGACCAGAAGGAATTCGTCTGCGGGCCCGACGGGGCGGTTCTTGTAGCTCAGCCCCGTGATGCGCCGCGCCGCAGGGTTCGAAAGCTTGCCCTGGCCGTCATAGCGGGCGGGCTGGCTGAGATCGATGGCGTAGGACAGATCGGGGATGCTTTCAAACACGAAGGACGGAACAGCATCGTCCCTGAGCGGCTGGTCTGTCGCGCCGGGAGTGATCTGCCGGAACACCGCCGCGGAACGTTCCAGCCATTCGGCAATTTCGGCACCGGTCCGCAAGAGTGAGATGATCGTGTTCGGGAACGGATAGAGGTCCGAGAGATTCCGCATCCGCAAGGGCCCGGCCGGGATCGCGGTGTAATTCGCCGGACCGCCGCGCCCACCGCACCGGAACAGCGCTGCCGAGGCAAGGACAGGCAAGCCGGCAAGGCTGGTCTCGGCCAGGGCAAGGCGCACATGTTCGGCCTTGGCATCCGCGATCAGTTCAAGCGCCGCGGACGGGGCCATTGTGGCGAAATGGCTGTGCAGCGCGACACGGGTCTCGCCAAGCTGGCGGCGGGACCAGGCCAGTGCCGCCCGGTGATCAGGGGCAAGGGCTTGCGCCAGGGCGGGTGCCGAAACCGGCCGGTCGACCCCGCATGTCCCAAGTCTCGCCTCTGCGGCCGTCACTTGCCAGCGGCGGGCCCCAAAGGCGGAGAGGCTGAGTTCGAGGTCGATGATGCCGACATGGCTGCCGGAATGCCCCGGCATGACCGCCGGCTTGCCGGCAAGGCGGCCGAGAACCGGGTCGATCTGGGGCGAGACCGAAAAGCCCGGACCCGGAAAGACCATATGGCTGTGACCTGCGATCACGGCGTCAATCTCGGGCAGTGCAGCCAGGGCAGCGGCCGAGTCTTCGGCCAGATCGTCGGCGTCGGCCGTACCGATACCGGTATGGGCCAGCGCAACGATGATATCGGCCCCGCGGCTGCGCAACCTTGGCAGCCAGGCCCGGGCCGCGGCCAGGATACCGCGCGTGCTGACCTTGCCGCGCAGATCGTCACGGTCCCACTCGGCGACGCGCGGCGGCGCAAAGCCGATCACGCCGATGCGCAGGACATGGGCCTTGCCGTCGTGATCGAAGACCTGACGCCGCAGGAGGGTGAACGGCGGGACGAACATCTCGTCCCGTGCTGGTGACGGGCCAAGGCGCCGGGCAATATTGGCCGAGACGACCGGGAACCTTGCGTCCGCAAGCGCCTGCGACAGGAAGGACAGCCCGTAGTCGAATTCATGATTGCCAAGGGTCGCTGCATCGTAGCCCAGCGTGTTGAAGGCCGTGATGACCGGATGGGCGCGGCGGCGGCGGGCATAGGCCGCGTAGTCGGCCAGCGGATTGCCCTGGAGAAAATCGCCGTTGTCGAACAGAAGGCAGTTCTGCGCTTCGCCCCTCGCCTCGGCGATCTGCTGCGAGATCGCGCCCAGACCCAGACCAGAGTTCGGACGGTTCGCGCAATAGTCGTAGGGAAGAAGGCTTGCATGCAGGTCGCTGGTGGCGATCAGTCGGAGGGAAACCCTGGGTCGCACGTCCTGTCCCTGAACCGTCGGGGTCGAGCGCGCGGCCTCGACCTCGTTGGTTACCTGCGGCCTTGATGCCGGCGCGGCGGGAACTTGGTACATGCTAGATCCAGTGACCTGCCCGAAACCGGGAAAACCTTGACGTCCTTCGTGCTGCGGCCGCGCCGCGAAATATTCCTCGTAAGTGGGGTTTGTACCGGATAGGTTGTGTCAATGTTGTGGCGAATTGTCGGTATTCGCGCGGAGGTTGTGAAATTGCGGTAAATCCGCAAATGAACTTGGCGGGAAGTCGGCAGACTCTACAAGAAAAGCGGGACAATTCATTGAAAGCCAACATGCCATGCGGATTGCAGAAACAGTGACCTTCGGAGGCTCGGGTCTGGACCGGCACGCGGCGCTTCGGAAAGACCCCGCAAGCATGGCCAAGGCGCTCGAGTCCGGGTGCGTCCTGCCGATCTGGCGCGGCAAACCGTTGATCGAGATAGACAAACCCTACTGGGTGCCACCAGGTCATCCGGTCCTGGCCCAGGCGGAACCGCCAGTCTTCCTGGGATTGGACGAGGGGACGGCCCGCTTTGCAGCCGACATTTCCGACTGGTCGCCCGAAGCTGGAATTGACGCTTCGGAAACCGGTTTTTTCGACCCTTCCGTTCAGAAACATCCGGCTCTGCCGGGGGAAACGGGATTTGTCGAATTGCGCGGTGTGATGACCCGACTTACGCCGCGCGACGCCGAACTGATTGCGACCGGAAAGGCGCTGCTGCAATGGCACCGGAGCCACCGCTTCTGCTCGACCTGCGGGGCCGGGTCCGAAATGGCGCAGGCCGGATGGCAGCGGGTCTGCCCCGCCTGTGCCGCGCAGCACTTCCCGCGCACCGATCCCGTCGTGATCATGCTGGTGACGCATGGCAACTCGGTCCTCCTTGGCCGCAGTCCCGGCTGGCCCGAGGGCATGTATTCGCTGCTGGCGGGTTTCGTCGAGCCGGGCGAGACGGTCGAGGCCGCCGTGCGCCGCGAAGTGCTGGAGGAAACCGGTGTGACCTGCGGCCCGGTCAGCTATCTGGCCAGCCAACCCTGGCCCTTTCCCGCATCTCTGATGTTTGGCATGCGGACCGAGGCGACGGGAACCGAGATCCGGGTCGACCCCGAGGAACTGGAAGAGGCGTTCTGGGTCACCCGCGAAGAGCTGGTCGCCGCCTTTGCCGGGCAGAATCCGAGGATCCGCCCGGCCCGGAAAGGTGCAATTGCACATTTCATTCTGCGCAACTGGCTTGCGGATTGCCTGGATTGAGCCAATCTTCCCGACAAGTGAACGCCGGCCAGACATTCGATTAGGGAGCTGGGATGAAACTGACCGCAAAGACCGATATCGACGCGCCGGCGGGCTTTCTCTACGAGAGCCTGACCGATTTTCCAAATTGGGAACGCGAGGCCGTGCGCCGCGGCATCGATATCGATCGCCCGGCCGGAGTGCCGCTGACCGGGCTTGGGGCAAGCTGGCGGATCAGCGGACGCTTTCGCGGCAAGCAGCGTCGCTTGCTGTTGCGGATCGTCAAGCTCGTGCCCGGGGAAGTGATCGAATACTCCTTCGACAGCCCGTCAGCCATTGGCAGCATCGAATTTGACATCTCGACGCTGTCCGCGCGGCGGAGCCGGTTGCGCCTTGCCATCGACGTCCGGCCCAAGACCCTGGCGGCGCGCCTGTTCCTGAACACGATCCGCCTGGCCAAGGGCCGCGTCGAAGGCAAGCTCGAGGCAAGGCTTGCGGGTCTGGGCAGCTATGTGAAGCAGCGCCACGAACGCAGCCAAGCGCAGGCCTAGCCGCGTTCGCGGGCTGCGGGATAGACCCCAAGCATGCGGACTTCCGAGGTGAAGTAGCGCAGCTCTTCCAGGGCGAGCGCGACATTGGGGTCATCGGGATGGCCCTCGATGTCGGCGTAGAACTCCGTGGCGGTAAAGGTGCCGCCGACCATGTAGCTTTCCAGCTTGGTCATGTTCACGCCGTTGGTCGCGAAACCGCCCAGTGCCTTGTAAAGCGCCGCCGGAATGTTGCGGACGCGGAAAGTGAAGGTGGTGACCATCTTGCCGGTGCCGCGCCGGGAATGGTCGGGAGTGCGGGACATCACCAGAAAGCGCGTGGTGTTGTTGGCCTGATCCTCGATGTGCCGGGCCAGGACCTTCAGCCCATAGATTTCGGCGGCAAGCTCGCTGGCCAGGGCGGCCTTGGACGGGTCGCCGGCCTCGGCCACCTCGCGCGCGGCGCGGGCATTGTCGGAACTGACCTTGCCGCGGATCCCGTGCCTTTTCAGGAAGCCCGCGCATTGCGGCAGGATGACCACATGGCCATGCGCCTCGCGGACATCATCGACCTTGGCGCCGGGCACGCCCAGGAGGTTCACATGCACCCGGACGAAGGCCTCGTCGACGATGTGCAGACCTGCGCGGGGCAAAAGCGAGTGCACGTCCGCGACCCGGCCATAGGTGGAATTCTCGACCGCAAGCATGCCCAGATCGACCTCGCCCTTGGCGACCTTGTCGACCACTTCCTCGAAAGTGGTGCTGGGGACGGCCTCCATTTCGGGGCGCGCCTGCTGGCAGGCCTGGTGCGAATAGGCCCCAAGTTCGCCCTGAAACGCGATGCGACCAGCCATCTGAACCCGCTCCTTGTCGAAAACTCGCCCCACGGGGCGTTTCGTCGCGCGTCTACACCTTGAAACCTGCCTGTGGAAGCGGATAGATACCGCGCGGAATGAGACCCCAGATAGGTGAACCATGTTCGACACGATGACGATGACCAAGGCGGTGGGCGCGGTGTGCGGTTCGCTTCTGGTGCTCATGCTGGCGGGCTGGGCCGGAGATTCGCTTTACAAGGTCGGCGGCTCGGGTCACGGCGGCGGACATGGCGAAGAGGGCGAACTGACCCAGGCCTACACGATCGAGACCGGCGCTGAGGAAGCACCTGCCGAAGGTGAAGGCGAAACGGTGGACGTTGCCGCGCTCATGGCAGCGGCCGATCCGGCGGCGGGTGAGGCGGTCTTCAAGAAATGCGGCTCGTGCCACAAGCTGGATGGCAGCGACGGCGTCGGCCCGCACCTCAATGGTGTGGTCGGACGCAACCACGCCGCAGCCGCGGGCTTTGCCTATTCGGAAGCCATGGCCGCCAAGGCCGCCGAGCCCTGGACGCCCGAAGCGCTGTTCGCCTTCCTGGAAAACCCGAAGAAGGACATGCCCGGCACGAAGATGGCCTTCGCTGGCCTGCCCAAGCCGGAAGACCGGGCCAACGTCATCGCATACCTCGCCACCAAGCCCTGATCGGGCTCGGGTGCAAGCGACATGATGCCGCCCTTTCGGGCGGCATTTTTTTTGCTCACGCGATTGCGTGGCCCAATCGCGGCTTGTTGGCTCGACAAAGCCTGATTTAGCATAAATGAATGTGTCAGGCGGAAGCAGGAGGATCTTGGCGATGCAGATCAGAACACGGGCAATCGCACAGGCACGGGCAGTCTCGGCGCGCCGGGCCCTCGTCACGGCCGGGGCGGCGTTTGGTGGCCTTATCCTCGCGCTTGCCGCCCAGATCCTGCCCGCCCGGGCCGAAACGGTCATCACCTCGCACGGGATCTCGACCTTCGGCGAGTTGAAGCTGCCGGCCGATTTCAAGCACCTGCCCTATGTCAATCCAGATGCGCCCAAGGGTGGCGAGATCAGCGAATGGGCCCCGGGAACCTTCGACTCGTTCAACCCCTATTCGGTCAAGGGCGTGCCTGCTGCCCTGTCGTCGATCTTCTACGAGTCGATCCTTGCCGGGACAGCCGACGAAGTCGGGGCCGCCTACTGCTTTCTTTGCGAGACCATGGAATACCCCGAAGACCGGTCCTGGGTGATCTTCAACCTGCGCAAGGACGTGACCTTTTCGGATGGGTCGCCCTTTACCGCAGAAGACGTGCTTTTCAGCTACGAGCTTTTCCGGGACAAGGGGATCGCTGAGTTCCGGACCGTCTTCAACGAGAAGTTCCAGTCCGTCGAAGTTCTTGATCCCTACCGCGTCAAGTTCACATTCACCCCCGGAACGCCCTTCCGTGACATGCCGGCGAATGCCGGCAGCCTGACGATCATCTCGAAGGCCGACTACGAGGCCAAGAAGCGCGATCTCGAAGAATCCAGCCTGGAGCCGTTCCTCGGCACCGGTCCCTATGTTCTGGAAAGCATGCGCCCCGGCCAGCAGATCATCTACAAGCGGGACGAGGACTATTGGGGCGCCAACCACCCGCTTTCCATCGGTCAGAACAACTTTGACCGGATCAGGATCGAATACTTCGGTGACGACAATGCCGCGCTGGAAGGGTTCAAGTCTGGCATCTATACTTTCCGGAACGAGAATTCGTCGAAGAACTGGGCGACCGCCTACGATTTCCCGGCCGTCAAGTCGGGCGACGTGGTTCAGGCGACACTGCCCAACGGTTCGATCGCGACCGGGCAGGCTTTCCTGCTGAACCTGCGGCGCGAAAAGCTGCAGGACCCGCGGGTCCGCGAAGCCTTGGGTCTGATGTTCAACTTCGAATGGTCGAACAAGACCCTGTTCTACGGTCTCTACGCGCGCATCAACTCGGTCTGGGACAATTCCAACATGGCGGCCAAGGGGACGCCAAGCCCCGCCGAAGTCGCGATCCTGCAGCCGCTTGTGGACGAGGGCCTGCTGCCTGCCAGCATCCTGACCGACGAAGCGGTGATGGCCCCTGTGTCGTCGGAAGATCAGGCGCTGGACCGCAAGGCCCTGCGCAAGGCCTCTGCGCTGCTGGACGAAGCGGGCTGGACCGTGGGTGACGACGGCATGCGCCGCAACGCCAAGGGTGAGATGCTGACGCTGGAATTCATCGAGGACAGCCCGTCCTTTGAACGGGTGATCAATCCCTATGTCGAGAACCTGCGGGCGCTGGGCGTCGATGCCAAGCTTGTCATGATCGATCCGGCCCAGTTCAGCCAGCGCAGCGACCCGCCCAGCTTCGACTTCGACGTGATCGTCGGGGGCGCCGTCAATGGCGGCTACGAACCCGGCGGCGAACTGAAGCAGGCGTGGTCCTCGGTCACAAAGGACAATTCGACCCGCAACCGGGCCGGTTTCGCGCATCCCGCTGTCGACCGCCTGCTGGACCTGGTCGAAGCCGCGAAGACCCGGGAGGAGCTGGACGTGACGGTCCAGGCCCTGGACCGCGTCCTGCGCGCCGAGCGGTTCTGGGTGCCGCAATGGTTCAAGAACGCCCACACCGTCGCGTACTACGACATGTACGAGCATCCCGATCCCCTGCCGCCCTACGCTCTGGGCGAGATCAGCTTCTGGTGGTACAACGCCGAAAAGGGCGACGCTCTGAAAGCCAAGGGCGCGCTGAAATAACGAAGAACGGGCAGGGACTTTGGGCGCCTACATCCTCCGCCGCTTGGCCTTGGTGATCCCCACGCTTTTGGGCGTGATGATCATCAACTTCGGCTTGACCCAACTCGTCCCCGGCGGACCCATCGATCAGATCCAGGCCCGGCTGGAGGGCGAGGGCGACTCGATCCAGAACCTGACGGGGACCGAAGACGCCGGTGCCGAGGACGAGGGCGGAGGCTATGTCGGTGCCCGCGGCCTGCCGCCGGAATTCCTCGCCCAACTCGAGGTCCAGTTCGGCTTTGCCCGGATCGTCTGCGCCGAGGGTTTCACGGGAGAGCCTTCGATCAAGTCCCCCGAATGCAAGAAAGAGGCGATCCCGGCGGTCGAGCGCTTCTTCATCATGATGGGCAACTATCTGACCTTCGACTTCGGCGAGAGCTATTTCCGCTCGATCTCGGTCGTCGATCTAATCCTTGAAAAGATGCCGGTCTCGATCACCCTTGGCCTTTGGTCGACGCTGATCGCCTACCTCGTCTCGATCCCGCTTGGCATCCGCAAGGCGGTGCAGGACGGGTCCAGCTTTGACACCTGGACCAGCGGCATCATCATCGCGGCCTATGCGATCCCGGGGTTCCTGTTCGCCATCATGCTGATGGTGGTCTTTGCCGGGGGCTCATATTTCCAGTGGTTCCCGCTGCGGGGCCTGACTAGCGAGGGCTGGCAGGACTTCACGCTCTGGGAAAAGATCGTCGACTATCTGTGGCACATCACCCTGCCGGTCACGGCGCAGCTGATCTCGGCCTTTGCGACCCTGACGCTGCTGACCAAGAACAGCTTCCTGGACGAGATCAAGAAGCAATATGTCATGACCGCCCGAGCCAAGGGTCTGTCCGAGGCGCGGGTGCTTTACGGCCATGTGTTCCGCAATGCGATGCTGATCGTGATTGCCGGGTTCCCAGGGCTTTTCCTTGGCGTGTTCTTCGGGTCGAGCCTGATCATCGAGGTGATCTTCTCGCTGGACGGGCTTGGCCAGCTTGGCTTCCGTTCGGCGGTCGAGCGCGACTATCCGGTGATCTTCGGCACGCTCTTTGCCTTCGGGTTGATCGGGCTGGTGGTCGGGATCCTGTCTGATCTGATGTATGTGCTGGTCGATCCCCGGATCGATTTCGAAAGGCGAAGCTGATGGCGCTTTCGCCCCTGAACCAGCGCCGTTGGCGGAACTTCAAGGCGAACAGGCGGGCCTATTGGTCGCTGTGGATCTTTCTGGCCCTCTACGGGCTGTCGCTTTGTGCCGAGCTCATCGCCAATGACCGACCGGTCCTCGTGCAGCACAACGGCGACTACTATATGCCGGTCTTCCGCTTCTATCCCGAGGTGGCCTTTGGCGGCGATCTGCGTACCGAGGCGAATTATGCGACCGTCGAGGTGCAGTGCCTGATCGTCGCGGCCGGTTCGCTGGATTGCTGGGATGATCCGGAAGGCATCATGGCCGAGGTCCAGGAAAAGGGCACGGCCGCCGGGCAGCCGGTCAAGGCCGGATGGATGATCTGGCCGATCATCCCCTACAGCTACAAGACCATCGTCGATACCGGCGGCGTAGCCCCGGGACCGCCGTCCGAGATGAACTGGCTTGGCACCGATGACACCTCGCGCGATGTCCTGGCGCGCGTCATCTACGGGTTCCGCCTCTCGATCTCGTTCGCGCTGATCGTCACGGCACTGACCTCGATCATCGGCATCGCCGCGGGGGCCGTGCAGGGCTATTTCGGCGGCTTGACCGACCTGGTCTTCCAGCGCCTGATCGAGCTTTGGTCCTCGGTGCCGACGCTTTACGTCATCATCATCGTGACGGCGGTCTGGTCAAAAAGCTTCTGGCTCATGATCCTGCTCATGGTGCTTTTCGGCTGGACCGGCCTTGTCGGGGTGGTCCGGGCCGAGTTCCTGCGCGCGCGGAATTTCGAGTATGTCCGCGCCGCCCGTGCCCTTGGCGTGCCGGATTGGCAGATCATGTTCCGCCATGTCCTGCCCAATGCGATGGTCGCAACCCTGACCATGTTGCCCTTCATCATCACCGGCACGATCGGGGCGCTGGCGACGCTGGACTATCTGGGCTTCGGCCTGCCGGCCTCGTCGCCGTCGCTGGGGCAGTTGTCACGACAGGCGCAACAGAACCTGCAGGCGCCGCATCTTGCCTTTGTGGCGTTCTTCACCTTCGCGATCATGCTGTCGCTTCTCGTCTTCATCTTCGAAGGCGTGCGCGATGCCTTTGACCCCAGAAAGACCTTCAGATGAGCGTGCTGGAGGTGAAAGACCTGTGGGTCGCCTTCCGCCAGGACGGGCGCAAGGTCGAGGCGGTCAGGGGCGTATCCTTTACCGTCGGCAAGGGCGAGACCGTCGCACTGGTCGGCGAAAGCGGCTCGGGCAAGTCGGTCACCGCGCTCTCGACGGTCGGGCTTCTGTCGGACAGTGCCGAAGTCTCGGGGTCTGTGACCTATCAAGGCACCCAGATGGTCGGGGCCAGCGAACGCGATCTGCGCCGGATACGGGGCAATGACATCAGCTTCATCTTCCAGGAGCCGATGACCAGCCTCAACCCGCTGCACACGATCGAGAAGCAGCTGGCCGAAAGCCTGGCACTGCACCAGGGCCTGACCGGCGACAAGGCGCGCGCGCGCATCATCGAGCTTCTGGGCAAGGTCGGCATCCGCGATGTCGAAAGCCGCCTTGGGGCCTATCCCCATCAGCTTTCAGGCGGGCAGCGCCAGCGGGTGATGATCGCGATGGCGCTGGCCAACGGGCCGGAGCTTCTGGTCGCGGATGAACCGACGACCGCGCTTGATGTCACGATACAGGCGCAGATCCTTGATCTTCTGGCCGAGCTCAAGCGCTCGGAACGGCTGAGCCTGCTTTTCATCACCCACGACCTTGGCATCGTCCGCCGCATCGCCGACCGGGTTTGCGTCATGCAAGGCGGCGAGATCGTCGAACAGGGGCCCGCCGACCAGATCTTTGCCGATCCGCAGCATCCCTATACGCGGAAGCTCTTGGCGGCGGAACAGAAGGGCGGGCCAACGCCGGTCCCCAAGGATTCGCCGACCGTGGTCGAGACCGATGCCCTGCGGGTCTGGTTCCCGATCCAGGCGGGTTTCCTGCGGCGTACGGTCGGATATGTAAAGGCCGTGAACGAGGCCACGCTTTCCGTCCGGGCCGGGGAAACGCTGGGCATCGTCGGCGAAAGCGGCTCGGGCAAGACGACGCTGGCGCTGGCCATCATGCGGCTGATCGCCTCGACCGGGCGCATCCGCTTTCTCGGCCGTGACATCACGCGCCTCGACGAAAGTTGGGACGAGGCGCAGGCCAGGCGCGATGCGAACCCGGGGCCCGAGACTTTCGGTGAGCTGGCGGATGAGGCGGTTGGTGCCTTCCTGCGCCAGAAGGGCCGCAGGGCGATGCGGGCGATGCGTCGGCACATGCAGGTCGTGTTCCAGGACCCCTTTGGCAGCCTGTCCCCCCGGATGACGGTCGAACAGATCATCGCCGAGGGTCTGGGCGTGCATGGTGTCGAGCCCGGTCGAAACCGGAGCGACATGGTGGCTGAGATCATGGGCGAAGTGGGCCTCGATCCGGCGACGATGGGGCGCTACCCGCATGAATTCTCGGGCGGACAGCGGCAGCGCATCGCCATTGCCCGGGCGATGATCCTGCGCCCCCGGCTTGTGATCCTGGATGAACCCACCAGCGCGCTGGACATGACCGTGCAGGTCCAGATCGTCGAGCTGCTGCGTGAGCTGCAGCGGAAATGGGGTCTGGCCTATATCTTCATCAGCCACGACCTGCGGGTGATCCGGGCCATGGCGCACAAGGTCATGGTGATGCAGGCCGGCGATGTGGTCGAAGCGGGTGACTGCGAGGCGGTCTTCACCGACCCGCAGTCGGCCTACACCAGGGCCCTGATGGCTGCAGCCTTCGGAGCCGGGACTTGAAGCTTCTTTTTGTCCATCAGAACTTTCCTGGACAATTTCTGCATCTTGCGCCCGAAATGCAGCGGCGGGGCCATGATGTCCGGGCCATCACCGACGCCGTGAACCACAACACCTCCCCGGTGCCGCTGCTGCGCTACACCTTCAAGCCCGAACCGGTCGACCCCAAGGCCACCCGCCTTGGCCGCAACTTCACCACGATGAGCGATCGTGCCGTCGTTGTGGCCCGTTTCGCCCAGAAGCTGCGGGCGGAAGGCTATGTGCCCGATGTGATCTATGGCCATTCCGGCTGGGGCGAGACGCTGTTTCTCAAGGAAGTCTGGCCCGAGGCCAAGCTTCTGGTCTTTGCCGAATTCTACTACCGCGGCCGCGGGGCCGACACCGGGTTCGACCCTGAATTCCAGAACTCCGGGTTCGATCAGGTGATGATCGCGCAAAGCCGTGCCGCCCACATGACCCAGGCGCTTGTCCATGCCGACCGCGGGATCTGTCCGACCGAATGGCAGGCCAGCACGCATCCGCCGCTGCTTCGGAGCCAGATCGAGGTGATCTTCGACGGGGTCGATTGCGACCGCCTGGCCCCTAATCCCGATGCCCGGTTCACCTTGCCTGACGGCCGCGTCCTGAAACGGGGCGACGAGGTCCTGACCTTCGTCAACCGCAACCTCGAACCCTATCGTGGCTACCACGTCTTCATGCGTGCCCTGCCCGATGTTCTGGCCGCCCGACCCGATGCCCAGGTGGTGATCGTCGGTGGGGACGACGTCAGCTACGGCCAGGCGCCCAAGGAGGGCGGCAAATGGAAGAACATCTTCCTGGATGAGGTGAAAGACCGGCTCGACATGAGCCGAGTGCATTTCACCGGCCGGGTTCCTTATGACCAATTGGTCGATCTGATGCATGTCAGCCGGGTGCATGCCTATCTGACCTACCCTTTCGTCCTGAGCTGGTCGATGGTCGAAACCCTTGCTGCCGGGACGCTGGTTGTCGGCTCGAACACCGCACCAGTGGCCGAAGTGATCAAGGACGGCGTCAATGGTCGGCTGGTGGATTTCTTCGACATCAAGGGCTGGTCGTCGGTCCTGACCGATGCGCTTGCCCGCCCCGAAGCCTATCTGCAGATCCGCGAGAACGCCCGTGTCATGGCACGGGAACGCTATGACCTGCGTTCGGTCTGCCTGCCAAAGCAGATCGACCTCCTGACCCGGCTGGAACGAAGCTGATCCGCCAGGGGCGCGATTTCTTCGAAGAAATCGCATCGGAGCCTTTGAAGGCTCCGGACCGGAATTTTCGAAAATTCCGGTGCCCGACCGTCGCCGTTCTAGATTGCCGCCGAGTGCTTGGCCTTGGCGCTGTCATAGGCATCGAAGGCCCGTGCGATCATCCGGGTCAGCGGGCGGGCACGGTCGGGGATGAAGAAACCCTCGTCCGTGATCCGCACCATATCGCCAAACTCTGAAGCCGCCGCCTGGAACAGCGCCTCGATCCGCGCGGGCGTGGTCGCAAAGTCCGACAGGAGTTCGGCCCGCAAGACGCGGAAATCGCACATCAGGGCCTCGATGATCCGGGCCCGCAACAGGTCTTCGCCCTGAAACCGGTGGCCCCGGTGGGTGGAGAACTGCCCGGCGCGGATGGCCTTGGTATGCTCGGCCGTGCCCGAGGCGTTCTGGGCAAAGCCCTGCGGAAAGCGGCTGATCGACGAAGCGCCAAGCCCGATCAGAACCGGGGCCGTGTCATCGGTATAGCCTTGGAAGTTCCGCCTCAGGGTGCCTGCCTTCAGTGCCTTGGCCATCCCGTCTTCGGGCTTGGCGAAATGGTCGATGCCGACCTCGACATAGCCGTCCCAGAGGAAAAGCTGCCGCGCGGTCTCGAACAGCGACAGGCGTTCCTCGGGCGTGGGCATCGCATCCGAGGGGATCATCTGCTGACGGCGGCTCATCCAGGGGACATGGGCATAGCCGTAAAGCGCGACCCGGTCGGGAGAGAGGGTCAGAAGCTTCTGCACCGAATCGGCGATGCGGGGGCCGGTCTGATGCGGCAGGCCGTAAAGGATGTCGGCATTCAGGCTGGCGATGCCGCGATCCCGGATCTTTTCGGCCACCTCGCGGGTCAGGGCATAGCTTTGCTCGCGCCCGATCGCTTTCTGGATCAGCGGGTCGAAATCCTGCACCCCGATCGAGGCCCGGTTCATACCCGAGGCTGCAAGGGCATCCAGCCGGGCATCGTCGATCTCGTTCGGGTCGATCTCTACCGAGAATTCGCCATCATCGGCCATCGGAGCGACGGCAAAGACCGCATCGGCCAGTTCGCGCATCAGGCCGGCCGACAAGAGCGTAGGCGTCCCGCCGCCCCAGTGCAGCCGGCTGAGCCGCACGCCTCGCGGCAAATGGCGGGCCAGAAGGGCAAGTTCGGTCTTCAGGGTCTGCACATAGGCGACCACCGGCTCGTCTGTTGCGGTACCCTGGGTCCGGCAGGCGCAGAACCAGCAAAGGCGGCGGCAGAACGGGACGTGAATGTAGAGCGAAATCTCGCTATACTCGGGTATGGCTTCGATCCAGCCAGCGAAATCCGTGGGTCCGATTGCGGCGCCGAAATGCGGTGCCGTCGGGTATGATGTGTAGCGAGGCACACGTGCGTCGAAAAGCCCGTGGCGGGCGAGTTGCGGGTCATGGGTCATCGCACTACGTTAGGCAGAGGCATCCTGGACCTCCTTGATGCAGATCAACCGATTGGAAGCGCCATGCACGACCATTCCGTACATGTTCAGTGCGGCGATTGTCCGATTCGCCACCGGGCGGTTTGCGCCCGTTGCGACACGGACGAGCTTCAGCGGCTTGAGCAGATCAAGTACTACCGCAGCTTCCAGGCGGGGCAGACGATCATCTGGTCGGGCGACCGGATGGAGTTCGTGGGCTCGGTCGTCAGCGGGATCGCGACGCTGACCCAGACGATGGAGGACGGAAGGCGGCAGATGGTGGGCCTCTTGCTGCCGTCGGACTTCGTCGGTCGTCCGGGGCGCTCGACAGCGGCTTTCGATGTAACCGCGACCACCGATCTCGTTATGTGCTGCTTCCGCAAGAAGCCGTTCGAGGAGCTGATGGCCACCACGCCGCATGTCGCCCAGCGGCTCTTGGAAATGACGTTGGACGAACTGGATGCGGCGCGGGAATGGATGCTGCTTCTGGGTCGGAAGACCGCGCGGGAGAAGATCGCCTCGCTGATCTCGATCATCGCCCGGCGGGACGCGGCGCTGCACTTGCGGCGGGCTTCCGGCAACTTGTCGGTCGACCTTCCGCTGACCCGTGAGGAGATGGCGGACTATCTGGGGCTCACTCTGGAGACGGTCAGCCGGCAGATCAGCGCCCTGAAGAAGGACGGCGTGATCAGCCTGGAAGGGAACCGTCACGTCCAGATCCCGAACCTTGACCGGCTTCTGGAAGAGGCAGGGGACGACAGCGACGGGGGCATGCTCGTCTGACCTGTCCACAGTGGACAGTCGTTGCGAATCCTTGCAAATCAGCGTCTTGTCCGTGGGCGTTTACCTTTTTTCAAGGTTCTGCCCTCGATGATGCTGGCTTTTCACACCTGCGACGTCTTCACCGACCGCCGCTATGCGGGAAACCCCCTTGGGATCGTGCTTGGGGCGGATGACCTGACGGCGGTCCAGATGCAGACCATCGCGCGGGAATTCAACCTGTCCGAGACGATCTTTGTCCAGCGTCCGGTGAACCCGGCCCATACGGCGCGCGTCCGCATCTTCCTGCCCTTTGCCGAAATCCCCTTTGCCGGCCATCCGACCATCGGTTGCGCGATCCATCTGGCCACTGGCGCAGCCGGTCCTGGCGACTTTGACTGCGACATAACGCTGGAAGAGGAGGCAGGCCTGGTGCCCGTCCGTGTCTGGCGTCGGGGCGCGGCCATACGGGCCGAATTCAAGGCCCCGGTCCTGCCGCACGGGGTGGCGGATGCCGTCCTTGCCGGGACCGATCAGCTTGCGGCAGCCACGGGTCTGTTGCCCGAGGAGATCGGATTTGGCGACCACCGGCCCGGGATCTGGCAGGGCGGGCCGCGATTCCTTTTCATCCCGGTCGGATCGCTGAAGGCGCTTGCCCGGTCAAAGCCGATGGAACCCGCCTGGGCCGAGGTGACCGCCAAAGCGGGTGCCGCCAAGGTTCTTCTCTACACGCGCGGGCAGGATTGCGATTTCCGCACCCGGATGTACGGGCCGGGCGAAGGTGTCCTTGAAGATCCGGCCACAGGATCGGCCAGCGCGATCCTTGCGGCGCAACTCATGGCCGCAAGGGCACTGAGTGAGGGTGAATCCCGACTGACCCTGCATCAGGGGGTCGAGATGGGACGGCCAAGCGAGATCGGCCTGACCGTCCGCGTGACCTCCGGGTCGGTTTCAGAGGTCCGCATCCAGGGCAGCGCTGTCCCGGTTTCAGAGGGGCGCATCCATCTGCCGACCTGAATGCCGTCGGGCAGTGATCTTCACCGAAAGACCACGGCCCGACCTGCATCTTCTCAGTGCGCGAGGAAGACCGGCACCTCGGCGTGTTCCAGCATGTCACGCGTGGCCCCGCCGAGGATCGCTTCTCGGAAACGGGAATGGCCATAGGCCCCCATGACCAGAAGTTCGGCATCGACGTCCCGGATCTGGCGCGCCAGCACTTCCGAAACGCGTGGCAAGGTCCGGGCCAGGACGCAGACCTCGGCCTTGACGCCGTGGCGGACAAGAAGCTGGCAAAGAAGCCCGCCGGGGTCCGAGCGTTCCGGCCCATGCGGCGGCGGGTCGACCACCACGATCTGCACCAGTTCGGCCCGGCGCAGGAACGGCATGGCACGACGGGCTGCCACCAGCGCCTCGCGGCTTTGGTTCCAGGCGATGATGATCCGCTTGGGAGTGCTGGACTTCATGCCCTTGGGCGGCACGATCAGCACCGGTGCCATGCCCTCGAACAGCGCTGCCTCGGTCACGGCCTCGTCCTCGACGCCGCGGGACTTGCCGTAGGGCAAGGGCAGGATCACCAGATCCGAATAGCGTGCCCGGGCCGCGACCACATCGGTCAAGGCCCCAAGCTGAGTCACGACGGATTCGGCCGAGGACCGCAAGGTGGGCGTCTGCGCCTGAAGGGCGGCGTTCAGCGCGGTCTCGGCATCTCGGGCCTCTGCCTCGGCCCGTTCCATCGCGGCGGCGATGACGACGGCACCCGAACCCACATAGGAATAGCCGATCTGGGTCCGG
Source organism: Tabrizicola sp. (assembly GCA_016792685.1). Lineage (GTDB taxonomy): Bacteria > Pseudomonadota > Alphaproteobacteria > Rhodobacterales > Rhodobacteraceae > Tabrizicola. The sequence continues at coordinate 52,768 of JAEULQ010000021.1, forward strand.
TCGACGCCAAGCGCCAGACCGTCAAGATGTGCGTCCATCGTCTGCGCGACCTGCGCAGCGGCGGTGACAGTTTCAAGCAGCCCCTCGGGCGAGGTGGCAACTGTCAGGAGCGATTTGTAGGCCATGGTCATCTCCCGTGAAGGCGGTGCGGTGATAATGCGCGCTTGCCCTGTGGCCGCCTTGACAGAGGTCAATTCGCAGCAAGTGGGGTGTTGACCCAGATCAAGGCACCCAGACCCGCTGCACTGCAGAAGTCGGCCAGTCAATTGCCCGGCGAAACCCCGAGTCGTTCATCGGGGACGATCGGGCAGACAGGACGAAGGGACGCAAACCATGTGGGACTACTTGAAACTGGCAGGGCTAGGCCTCGTCGCGGTCTGCGCCGCGATCGCGGCCAATTACGCCCATGACCTTGCCTACCAGGTCAACGCGCTGACGGTGATGCTGGCGGCGGGCATTGCCTTTCTGTGGGTATTGCGGGGGGCCGGCGATCCGAAGCCGAACCTGCAGCACGAATATTTCGACGGAGTCGTGCGGGCGGGGGCGATTGCCACGGCCTTCTGGGGCGCTGTCGGCTTTCTGGTCGGCGTGGTCATCGCGCTGCAGCTGGCCTTCCCGCAGCTGAACTTCGAGTTCCTGCAGGGTTATGGCAACTTCGGCCGTCTGCGCCCGCTGCACACCAGTGCGGTGATTTTTGCCTTTGGTGGCAACGCGCTGATCATGTCGTCCTTCTACATCGTCCAGCGCACCAGCGCGGCGCGGCTCTTCGGCGGCAACCTCGGCTGGTTCGTCTTCTGGGGCTGGCAGTTGGTAATCGTGCTGGCGGCAACCGGCTATGTACTGGGCGCGACGCAGTCCAAGGAATATGCCGAGCCGGTCTGGTACGTCGACATCCTGATCACCGTGGTCTGGGTCGCTTTCCTGATCGCCTTCATGGGGACCCTTCTGAAGCGGAAGGAGCCCCATATCTATGTGGCGAACTGGTTCCTGCTGTCGATGATCCTGACCGTCGCCATGCTTCATCTGGTGAACAACGCGGCGATCCCGGTGTCGATCTTCGGCTCGGCCCAGGTCCAGCTCTATTCCGGCGTGCAGGATGCGATGGTGCAGTGGTGGTATGGCCACAACGCCGTGGGCTTCTTCCTGACGGCGGGCTTCCTGGGCATGATGTACTACTTCGTGCCGAAGCAGGTCGAACGGCCGGTCTTCAGCTACAAGCTGTCGATCATCCACTTCTGGGCGCTGATCTTCCTTTACATCTGGGCTGGTCCGCACCACCTGCACTACACCGCGCTGCCGGACTGGGCCTCGACGCTGGGCATGGTCTTCTCGGTGATCCTGTGGATGCCCTCCTGGGGTGGCATGATCAACGGGCTGATGACGCTCTCGGGCGCCTGGGACAAGCTGCGGACCGACCCGATCATCCGGATGATGGTGGTGTCGATCGGCTTTTACGGCATGTCGACCTTTGAAGGCCCGATGATGTCGATCAAGGCCGTCAACAGCCTGTCGCATTACACCGACTGGACCATCGGCCACGTCCATTCCGGTGCCTTGGGCTGGAACGGCATGATCACCTTCGGCGTGCTTTACTACCTCGTGCCGCGGCTGTGGAACCGTGAAGGGCTTTACTCGCTGAAACTGGTCAGCTGGCACTTCTGGCTCGCGACCATCGGGATCGTCCTCTACGCCTCGGCCATGTGGGTCACGGGCATCATGGAAGGCCTGATGTGGCGTGAAGTCGACGCGAACGGGTTCCTCGTGAACGCCTTCGCCGACACGGTGGCTGCGAAGTTCCCGATGTATGTGGTGCGAGCGCTGGGTGGCCTCCTGTTCCTAACGGGTGCGCTGATCATGTGCTGGAACCTGTGGATGACCGTGCGCGCGCAGCCTGTGAAGGCGTCGCAGCACTCGGCGGTTCCGGCGGAATAAGGGGACAGGACAATGGCTTTTCTTGACAAGCACAAGGCAATCGAAACCCACGCGACGCTCTTGATGGTTCTCAGCCTGCTGGTTGTGACCATCGGGGGGATCGTGCAGATCGTGCCGCTCTTCTACCTCGAGAACACGATCGAGAAGGTCGAGGGGATGCGTCCCTACACGCCGCTCGAACTCGCCGGCCAGCAGGTCTACATGCGCGAGGGCTGCTATGGCTGCCACAGCCAGATGATCCGCCCGATGCGCGATGAGGTCGAGCGCTATGGCCACTACAGCCTGGCGGCCGAGTCGATGTACGACCGGCCCTTCCTCTGGGGTTCCAAGCGCACCGGGCCCGATCTGGCCCGGGTTGGAGGGCGCTATTCGGACGAATGGCACCAGGACCACTTCACCAACGCAAAGTCGGTGGTGCCGGAATCGGTGATGCCGCCCTATGGCTTCCTGGCCAACAACATCATCGACGGGAAGTACATCCAGGACGTGGTAGCCACGCACCGGATGACCGGCGTTCCCTATAGCGACGAGATGGTGGAAAACGCGTTGGCCGACTTCACCGCCCAGGCAGACCCTCTGGGAGACGCCTCGGGACTGGAAGAGCGCTATGGCGAGGCTGCCTTCGGCAATCCCGTCAACGTCCGGAACTTCGACGGCCAGCCCGAGCTGACCGAGATGGACGCGCTGATCGCCTACATGCAGGTCCTGGGCACGATGGTCGACTTCTCGACCTTCACACCCGTGGCAAACCGGTAAGGGGGGCAGAACGATGGAGACCTATTCCTTCCTGCGCCACCTTGCCGACAGCTGGTTCCTGCTGGCGATGACCCTTGGCTTCCTGGGCCTGTGCCTCTGGGCCTTCCGGCCCGGCTCCCGTGCGATGCACCAGGATGTCGCAACCTCGATCTTCCGCAACGACGAGCGTCCTGCGGAAGCCACCTCTGCCAAGAAGGAGGGCTAAGGCCATGTGCGCCAAGCCATTGAAGAAGGAACCGCGGCAGGTGGAAACGACCGGCCACCAGTGGGACGGTATCGAAGAATGGAACAACCCCTTGCCCCGCTGGTGGGTGTGGGTCTTCTACGCCACCATCGTCTGGGGAATCGGCTATACCATCGCCTATCCCGCCTGGCCGCTGATCGAACGGGCAACCCCTGGGCTTTTGGGTCAGAACACGCGGGCGGATGTGGCCGCTGAAATCGCAGCCGTCGATGCCGCGAACGCAGCGACCAAGGAAAAGCTGATCGCCACCGACCTGAACGCGATCGGCGCGGACCCGGAACTTGCTGGTTATGCCGAACGGGCAGGGGCGGCGGTCTTCCGCACGAACTGCGCGCAGTGCCATGGTTCAGGCGCAGCCGGGTTCGAAGGCAAGGGGTATCCGAACCTTCTGGACGACGACTGGCTCTGGGGTGGCACGATGGAGGACATCCATCTGACCGTGACCCATGGCATCCGCACCAACGACGATTCGCGCTACTCGATGATGCCGGCTTTTGGCCTGGACGAGCTTCTGGACGAAACCCAGATCGCCCAGGTGACTGAGCATGTGCTGGCCATCTCGGGGCAGGAGCATGACGCTGCGGCTTCCGCGGCTGGTGCCACGATCTACGCCGACAACTGCGCCGCCTGCCACTTGGAAGACGGCAAGGGTGACCGGGCGCAGGGCGCGCCGAACCTGACGGATGCGATCTGGCTGTATGGCGGGTCGCGCGAAAAGATCATCGAGACGGTGACCAAGGCCCGTTTCGGCGTCATGCCGAACTGGAACACGCGCCTCTCGGAAGACGAGATCAGGGCTGTGGCCTTTTATGTCCACGGCCGTGGTGGCGGGGAGTAACGCCCCCGGTTCCCTTGAACCTGAAAGGGGGCCTTCGGGCCCCCTTCTTTTCGATGAACGGGAAGGCCCATCGTCTCACGAGAACTTGCGCTGCAATGCCGCATTCAAGGCAGGGCACATCCGGGCCCTATTGATGCAGGTCAAGGCCGGATGGTCCGGAATGGACGATTGCAAGTCAGACGAAAGGGCCAAAGCCTCTCGCCCGAAGGAGCCGCCGTGAGCAACCCCGAAGCCGAACCCAGCCTATACGCCGCGCGTGAGCCGGTCTTCCCCCGCCGGGTGAAGGGCACGTTCCGCACGCTCAAGTGGTGGATCATGGGTTTCACACTGGGCATCTACTACCTGACGCCCTGGCTGCGCTGGGACCGGGGGCCGTCACTGCCTGACCAGGCGGTGCTGGTCGACCTTGCGAACCGGCGGTTCTTCTTCTTCATGATCGAGATCTGGCCGCACGAATTCTACTTTGTCGCGGGCCTTCTCATCATGGCGGGGCTCGGGCTTTTCCTCTTCACCTCGGCTGCCGGTCGTGTGTGGTGCGGCTATGCCTGTCCGCAGACGGTCTGGACCGACCTTTTCATCCTGGTGGAACGCTGGGTCGAAGGCGACCGCAACGCGCGGCTACGGCTTTACCGGCAGAAGTGGGATGGCGAGAAGATCCGCAAGCGCGCGGTCAAATGGGTGATCTGGTTCCTGATCGGGCTGGCCACCGGCGGGGCGTGGATCTTCTATTTCACCGATGCGCCGACGCTGTTGGGTGACCTTGTCACCGGTCAGGCGCATCCGGTGGCCTATATCACCATGCTGATCCTGACCCTGACGACCTTTGCCTTCGGCGGTTTCGCGCGGGAACAGATCTGCATCTACGCCTGTCCCTGGCCGCGCATTCAGGCCGCGATGATGGATGAGGATACGCTGACCATCGGCTACCGGGAATGGCGGGGCGAGCCGCGCGGAAAGCTGGGCACGACGACGGGCGACTGCATCGACTGTATGGCCTGCGTCAACGTCTGCCCGATGGGCATCGACATCCGCAACGGGCAACAGTTGGCCTGCATCACCTGCGGCCTCTGCATCGACGCCTGCAACGACGTGATGGACAAGATCGGCAAGCCCCGCGACCTGATCGGCTACCTGGCCCTTACCGACGAGACTCGCGAACGCGCGGGCCAGCCGACGAAGAATATCTGGAGCCATGTCTTCCGCCCGCGGACGGTGCTTTACACCGTGCTTTGGGCCAGCGTCGGCGTCGGGCTGATCGTCGCGCTCTTCCTGCGCTCGCCCATCGACGTGAACGTGACTCCGGTACGGAACCCGACCTATGTGACGCTGTCGGACGGGTCGATCCGCAATGCCTATGATCTGCGGCTGCGCAACATGCACGGGGCGGATGCGCAATTCACCATCGCCGCGACATCGGACGCTTTCGTCGTGCTGTCGCTGGAAGGGGCCGAGGGCCTGACGGTCACGGTCCCGGCCAACGAGACGATGTCGCAGCGCGTCTATCTAACGGCCGCCCCGGGTACGCGGGCCGCGGTCAGCGACCGTTCAGATGTCCGGATCTGGGTCGAAGAGCTTGGCACGACGAACCGCGTGCATCACGACACGATCTTCAACGGCAAGGAAAACTGAGATGCGCGAGATCACGGGAAAGCATGTCTTCTGGGGCACTTCGGGCGCCTTCGCCGTCATCATCTCGGTGAACCTGCTATTGGCCTTCAAGGCTGTCAGCACCTTTCCGGGGCTTGAGGTGAAGAATTCCTACGTCGCAAGCCAGGGCTTCAACGACCGCAAGAGCGCGCAGGAAGCGCTGGGCTGGCAGCTTTCGCCGAGCTATTCGGCGGGCCGGGTCGATCTGGCCTTCACCGACCGCGACGGGCGGCCTGTGGCCGTCGAAGCGCTGGAGGTCCTGATCGGCCGCACCACCTCGAGCGCCGATGATGTTTGGCCAGAGTTTCAGCCGGCTGGCGATGTCTATTCCGCGACCATGGACCTTGCGCGGGGCAAGTGGATGGTCAAGGTCACGGCCCGCGCTGCTGACGGGACGCTGTTCGAACAACGGTCCGAACTCGTCGTGAAGGGCTAGGACATGACGGTCGTCGAGGATTTCAGCCGCTCTCCGATTTCGGCCTGCCCGGCCTGCACGGTGGTTCCCGCCGCCGAGCGGATCGCCGCGCTGCGCGCCGAACGTGACGGGCGGATTGTTCTGTCCCTGCCCGGGGCTGGTGGGGCAGAGACCATCTCGACGGTCGAGGCGGCGCTTCTGGCCGTTCCGGGGGTCCGTTCGGCCCGGGTCAACCTGACCCAGAAGCGGGTGAGCCTGCTTGTCGGGCCGGGCGTGACGGCGGCAGCGCTGGTTGGCGTGCTTGAGGAACAGGGTCACGAGGCGCATGAGCTGGACCCCGGACTTCTCTCGGCGACCGAGACCGACCGCCAGGGCCGCGACCTTCTGATGCGGCTTGGCGTGGCCTTCTTCTCGATGATGAACGTGATGCTGCTCTCGGTCGCTGTCTGGTCGGGGGCCGAGGATGCAACCCGCGACCTCTTCCACTGGATTTCCGGTGCCATCGCGCTGCCGACCGTGATCTTCGCCGGGCAACCGTTCTTCAAATCCGCCTGGGCCAGCCTCCGTCAGGGCAAGCTTGGCATGGACGTGCCAATCTCGCTTGCGCTGATCCTCGCCTCGTCGATCTCGGTCTACGAGACCTGGATGTCTGGCCACCACGCCTATTTCGACGCCGCCGTGATGCTGGCCTTCTTCCTTCTGCTCGGCCGCTACCTCGACCACCGTACCCGCGCCATTGCGCGTTCGGCAGCCGAGGAACTTGCCGCTCTGGAAGTCCCGCGTGCGATCCTGCTTCTGGACGGCATCGAGATCGAAACCCCCATCGCCGAGATCCACCCCGGCGACACCGTCCTGGTCCGCCCCGGTGCGCGGATGCCGGTCGATGGCATCGTGTTGCACGGCGCGTCAGAACTGGATCGGAGCCTTCTGACCGGCGAAAGCCTGCCTGTCCGGGCGGGCGAGGGCACTGTCGTCAGCGCGGGCGAGGTCAACCTGACCGGGCCCCTGACCGTGCAGGTCACCGCCGCAGGAAAGGAGTCGAGCCTGCACCGCATGGCAGACCTCGTCGCCGTCGCCGAAGGGGCCAAGACCCGCTACACCAGCCTTGCCGACCGGGCGGCCAAGCTCTACTCGCCGCTTGTGCATATCCTGTCGTTCAGCGCCTTTGGCTACTGGATGTGGGCCACCGGCGGCGATCTGCGCTATGCGATCAACATCTCGGCCGCTGTTCTGATCATCACCTGCCCCTGCGCCCTTGGGCTGGCGGTCCCGGCGGTCATCACCTCGGCCTCGGGTCGCCTTTTCCGCAAGGGTCTTCTGATCAAGCACGGCACCGCCCTCGAACGGCTGGCCGAGGTCGATACGGTGGTCTTCGACAAGACCGGCACCCTGACGCTGGGCGTACCGGAGCCGCTTGCGCTGGCTGACCAGCCGCGCGACGTCGTGGCACTTGCCGCCGCGCTTGCCGCGGGTTCGTCCCATCCGCTGGCCCGGGCGCTGGCGGACGGCGCCCGCGCCCTGGGCATCGCCCCGGCCAAGGTGACCGAAGTCATCGAAGTCCCCGGCCAGGGCATCGAGGGCCAGTGGCTGGGCGCACGCGTCCGCCTCGGCCGTGCCGACTGGTGCGCCGCCGAGCCGCTGCCGATGACGGCGACCTACCTCTCGGTCGCTGGCAAGACGCATGCCTTCGCCTTCACCGACCGGCTCCGCCCCGGCGCCGAACAGGCTGTCCGCGCCCTGATGGCCTCGGGCCTGACGGTCGAGCTTCTGTCGGGCGATGCCGCAGCGCCGGTCAGTGACCTTGCCGGCCGGCTGGGCATCCCGAACTGGAAGGCTGGCGTTCTGCCCGCCGAGAAAGCCGCCCGCGTGGCCGAACTTTCCGCGCGAGGCCACAGAGTGCTTATGGTTGGCGACGGGCTGAACGATACGGCAGCCCTTGCCGCCGCGCATGTCTCGATCTCTCCAGCCTCGGCGCTGGACGCGGCCCGCGTCGCATCCGACATCGTGCTTCTGGGTCAGGACATGGCGCCGATTGCCGATGCCGTGCGGATCGGTCGGCAGTCGGCCCGGCGGATGGTCGAGAATTTCCTGATCTCGGGCGGTTACAACGTGGTGGCCGTTCCGCTGGCCCTTGCCGGCATGGCGACGCCACTGGCGGCGGCCTTGGCGATGTCCCTGTCATCAATTACCGTGTCGCTGAACGCAATGCGGTTGAAGTAAAGGCGGCGCAGCCGATGGAAATCCTCGCGATCCTGATTCCGGTATCGCTGTTTCTGGGCGGGATCGGGCTTGCGGCCTTCTTCTGGGCCATGCGCACCAGGCAGTTCGACGACCCCGAAGGCGACGCGCACCGGATCCTGACCAAGGATTGGGACGACCGCCCAAAGCCCTGAGACGCTGCCGATTGCGCAGGCGCCTGGGTCAGACCCCTGCGACGTGGCGGTCGAATTCGGTCTTTGCCCGGCCCCAGACCCCGCTGTCGAGCGCCGTCAGCGTCAGAAGCGACGGCAGAAGCTGCGCGGCGTAATCCTCGGACGATTCAACCGGCATCAACGAGGGCAGGTTGTCGATCGCCGTCACGTCAAGCGGCGGATCGGCATGGACCCGCAAGGCAGGGGCGTCCCAGTCGGTGGCCCGGTCGTAGACCTTGATCGGCGAGAAGTCCGAGGTCGGATCGCAGGCGATATCGCCGATGACGGTCAGCTTGCGCGGGGCGGTCTTGGCGGAGGCCGGGACGAAGACCGGGCAGCCCGGGCGCGCCAGGATGCAGTTGAGAAAGATCTCGTGCTGCAGGACTTCGGGGAAGGGGCCGCCCGAAGCGGTCTCGGCCATGTCCCATTTCGTCACCGGAACACCCATTGCCGCGCAAAGATCGGCGGCTCCGGTCCCGACACGGCCAAGCGCGCCGATGATGATTGCCCGCGGACGGCCAAGGCCCTGAAGCTCGGCCGTTAGCGCGGCCAGCAGGGCCTCTTTCGACGCGACTTTCCGCACCGGTCCGGCAATCCCGCCCTGTTGCTGCGCGGCCCAGCATTTCAGGCTGACGGCCGCACCGGCATAGCCCGCCCAGTAGCCGAAAGCCGCGACCCGGCGACCGGTCTCGTCCACAAGGTATTCTAGGTCATAAAGCGTCCCGCCTCCGGCCTTGAAGCGCTTCAGCAGCACCTGGCCTGCGGGCTGGCCCTTGTAGGCATGGCCGAACATGATGTGGCGATGGGTCAGCGGCGTGCCATCCTCGGGCAGTTCCTTCAGACCAAAGATGATCGCGTCCGCCGGGGCCTTCGGCCACAGGTTCTCGTCGGCAATCTCGCAGCCAGCGGCGACATAGCCCTCAAGCGGAATGGCCCGGACCGAGGACCGTTCGACCGTCACCCGGATCCCGGCACGCCGTAGCGCAGCCGCGCCTTCGGGGGTAAGACCTACACGTTCCTCGTTCGGCCGCTGTTCGGCCCGTACCCAGAGATGGGTCATCCTTCAGGTCCTTCCCCGCTTTGCCCAGGCATGTCCAAGGCGACTGATAGCAGAACCGTTGCCCGCGAACAGGGGGGGAGGGGCCATACCTGCCCAAGCTTTCCCGGACCGGATTTCTCCGCGGGCAGCGTCCTCCACCCCGGTTTACTTGGCTGAACGATCCCCCTAGGCTTTTGGTCTGAACGGGAATGACCCAAGGACAAATGCCGATTGCCCGCTGATACCCGCCCGGCTCTTCCGCGATACGACATGATCGAGGCCCCGGTTCTGGTGGCAGGACGGGATGCTCTGGCGGGCTTGGACCTGAAAAGGACGGACGAGGCCTATCTGTCCCGACTACCCCTGCGCCGCAGTGGTGCGCTTCCTGCAGACGGCAAGCCGCACCCGCTGGGAAATTCGGTCTACCGCAACCGGAAATTCGCCGTGGCCGAGGGGCAGCCACCACCCGACACGAACTTGCGGCTGGAGGGGACCTGCATCTTCGGCGGAGTCGTAAGCCAGCATTTCGGCCATGTGCTGACCCAGTCGCTGGGGCGGCTCTGGGCGCATGACCTTGCCCCCGAGGCCCCGATCCTGTTCCTGCCCGAAACCCTCGGCGTCACGGCGCTGCCGGGATATCTGGTCGATCTGGCGCGCAGCTTCGGGATCGAAAACGAATTGCGGCTACTGGACCGATCCGCCGCCGTCAGCCGGCTGCTCCTGCCCCAGGACATTTGCAACCTGGCCTATCGCCCCTCGGCCACGCCGTATTTCCGGGACTGGCTTGCCCGAAGCCGACCGACCGCAGGGCCGGAGCTTTCCGGGCGGCTTTATGTCAGTCGCAGCCGGCTTGGGCTGCAGGCCGGGCAATACCTGCAGGAAACCGTGCTGGAAACGGCGCTCGCCTCGAACGGATACACCGTCTTTCATCCGCAGGAGCATTCCATCGCTGCCCAGTTCGCGGCCTATTCGACGGCAAGTCATCTGATATTTGCCGACGGATCGGCCGCGCATATGTGGTCGCTCGCCGCCCGGGAGGGGCAGACGGCGGCTGTCATCCTCCGCCGTCCGCGCGACCGGCAGTTTGCCCGCTGGTTCCGGTCGCTGGACAGCGTAAAGCCGCATTACCTGGACTTTGCCATCGCCGATTTCTGGCGCCGGGGCGAAGGGCCGGGCAGGTCGGTCGCGCTTCTGGACCTGCAGGCGCTTTGGGATCAGCTGCGTGGGCTGGGCTTTCATGGCGATGCGCGCCAGATCGGCATTGACCGGTCGCGGCTGGAGGCCTGGGTCACCGGGTTGCCGCCCCGTATGAAACCCCCGGTTGCTGTGCCGTTCGACCTTGACGATCTGTCCCGGGACATCCTGTCCCAGCGCCGCTTTTCCGCCCTTCGTCCGTCGCCAGAGAACCCCTGACCACACCGTTCTTTCGCGCGGTGCCGGATTGCATAGCGCCGCAGTTCAGGGCACCTTGCGGCGGTCTGCCCAGATTGTGAGTTCCGATGCTTGTCGAACCGACAGATATTCGCGGTGTAATAATCCTGACCCCCCGACGCTTTGGCGATGCGCGAGGCTGGTTCGTCGAAACCTGGAACGCCACCCGGATGGCCGAAGCAGGACTTGACCTGCCCTGGGTCCAGGACAACCATTCCTTTTCGGCCGCTCGGGGGACCTTGCGCGGTCTGCACTTCCAGACACCGCCCCGGGCGCAGGACAAGCTCGTCCGCTGCTCGCGCGGGGCGATCCGTGATGTCGTGGTCGATATCCGGCTCGGATCTCCCAGCTATGGCAAATGGCTCGCGGTCGAGCTTTCGGCCGAGAATGGCCGGCAGCTTCTGGTTCCCAAGGGTTTCCTTCACGGGTTCATCACCCTGACCGACGACGTCGAGGTGCAATACAAATGCACCGATTTCTACAGCCCCGAACATGACCGTTCGGTGCGCTGGAACGACCCGGCGTTTCAGGTCGACTGGGGCACGACTGATCCCATCCTGTCCGACAAGGACGCCAAGGCGCCGCTTCTGGCCGAGATTGGCTCGCCTTTCCGTCTGGAGGCCATGGCATGAAGCTGCTTGTCACAGGGGGAGCCGGGTTCATCGGCAGTGCAGTCGTCCGTCTGGCCGTCCAGCGCGGCCATGAGGTCGTGAACCTCGACGCCATGACCTATGCCGCGAACGAAGCGAATGTGGCCCCGGTTGCCACCTCGAATCTCTACAGCTTCGAGAAGGCCGACATCCGGAACCGCGCCGATCTTGACCGGATTTTCGCGCTGCATCGCCCCGATGCGGTGATGCATCTTGCCGCGGAAAGCCATGTCGACCGGTCGATCGACGGGCCTGCGGATTTCATCGAGACCAACATCACCGGCACGTTCAACCTTCTTGAAGCCGCGCGCGCCCACTGGGTCCGTGAAGGCAGGCCGGAAAGCTTCCGTTTCCACCACATCTCGACCGACGAAGTCTTCGGCTCGCTTGGCCCCGAGGGCCAGTTCACCGAGGAAACCCCTTACGATCCGCGCAGCCCCTATTCCGCGTCGAAGGCGGCCTCGGACCATCTGGTCAGGGCCTGGCACGAGACCTACGGGCTGCCGGTGGTCCTGACCAACTGCTCGAACAATTACGGCCCGTACCACTTTCCCGAAAAGCTGATCCCGGTTGTCATCCTGAACGCGCTGCATGGGCGTCCGATCCCGGTCTATGGCAAGGGTGAGAACATCCGCGACTGGCTTTACGTCGAGGATCACGCCGACGCCCTGCTTCTGGTCGTCCAGAAAGGCGCTGTCGGGCGCAGCTACAACATCGGCGGCGAGAACGAGCGGCGGAATATCGACCTGGTCCGTACCATCTGCGCGCTTCTGGACGAGATGGCCCCCAAAGCCACCTCCTATGCCGACCAGATCACCTTTGTCACCGACCGCCCCGGCCACGACGCCCGTTATGCCATCGACCCGACCCGCATCCGCGACGAGCTTGGCTGGCGGCCTTCCGTCACTGTCGAGGAAGGCCTGCGGCGTACGGTCCGCTGGTACCTTGACAACGAGGCCTGGTGGCGGCCGCTCCTGGACCGCAAGGGGGTAGGAGAGCGGCTGGGGAAGGCCTGATGCTGACCGCGCATCTGCCCTCGGGCTATGTGCTGGCACGCTGCCTGCCCAAGGGCATTCCGGCGCTGATGCCGGCGGCCCTGATCGGGGCGATCCTGCCGGACATCGACATGATCTGGTTTCATTTCGTCGATGACCGTGCTTTCCATCATCACCGCTACTGGGTCCATGTGCCCTTCTTCTGGCTCGTCGTCGCCTCCGTGGCCCTGCCTCTGGCCTGGTGGCTCGGCTGGTTGCGCACGGCCTTTGTCTTCTTTGCGGCGATCCTGATGCACCTGATCCTCGATTCGATCGGCGGTGGGATCATGTGGGCTGCCCCGGTCTCGGACCATCTCTTCGCCTTGGTCACGGTCCCTCCCACTTATGGCCATTGGGTTGCCTCGTTCATCCTCCATTGGACGTTCCTGGCCGAGCTCGGCGTCTGGGGCGCGGCCATCTTGCTTTGGGTCCGGCGCAGGCAGTCAACAGTCAGTCTGGAAGGCCCATGAGGGTTCTTGTCTTCGGAAAATCCGGCCAGGTCGCGCAAGAACTGGCGCGTCGTCTGCCACAGGCCCGCTTCCTTGGTCGCGCTGACGCCGATCTTTCCGATCCCGCCGCCTGCGCGGCTGTCCTGGCCGCAAGCGCAGCCGATGCGGTGATCAACGCCGCTGCCTGGACTGCAGTGGACAAGGCCGAGGCGGAAGAAGCCGCCGCAACCCTCGTCAACGGCGCGGCGCCCACGGCCATGGCCCGCGCCGCGGCCGCAAAGCGGATACCCTTTCTGCACATCTCGACCGACTATGTCTTCGATGGTCAGGGCGACCGCCCCTTCTCCCCCGATCACCCCACAAAGCCGTTGAACGCCTATGGCCGTTCGAAACTGGTCGGAGAAGAAGGTGTCCGAGCGGCCGGAGGCCCCCATCTGATTCTGCGGACGTCCTGGGTCGTTTCCGCCCATGGGGCGAATTTCGTGAAGACCATGTTGCGACTGGGGCGGGAGCGCGAGACCCTGACTGTCGTCGCCGACCAGATCGGCGGCCCAACCCCCGCTGCCGCCATCGCCGATGCCTTGATCGCCGCCGCCCGGGCCCTGCGGGATGGTGTCCAGGGCGGCACCCACCACTTCGCCGGCACGCCCGACACCAGCTGGGCCGATTTCGCCCGCGAGATCATGCGTCAGGCCGGGCTTGGCTGCCGGATCCAGGATATCCCGACCTCTGCCTATCCGACACCAGCGCAGCGGCCGCTCAATTCACGTCTCGACTGCCGGGATTTTGAAACCGCATTTGGCATCCAGCGCCCGGACTGGCGCAGGGGGCTTTCCGACATTCTGAAGGAGCTAATACTATGACGCGGAAGGGAATTCTTCTTGCCGGGGGCACCGGATCACGGCTGTGGCCGATCACGCTTGGCACCTCGAAGCAGCTTCTGCCGATCTATGACAAGCCGATGGTCTATTACCCGATCTCGGTCCTGATGCTTTCGGGCATCCGCGAGATTGCGATCATCACCACGCCAGATGACCAGCCGCAATTCCAGCGGCTTCTTGGCGACGGAAGCCAGTGGGGGGTCAGCTTCACCTGGGTCATCCAGGAAAAGCCCGAAGGTCTGGCGCAGGCGTATCTCCTGACCCGCGATTTCCTGGACGGCGCGCCCTCGGCCATGGTGCTGGGCGACAACATCTTCTTCGGTCACGGCCTGCCCGAAATCCTCGCCCGCGCCAATGCGCAAGAGGCAGGGGGAACGGTCTTTGGCTACCATGTCTCGGACCCCGAACGCTATGGCGTGGCGGCCTTCGATGCCGACGGCAAGGTCACCGCGCTGGTGGAAAAGCCGAAGGTCCCGCCCTCCAGCTTTGCCATCACCGGCCTCTATTTCCTCGACGGCCGTGCCCCCGATCTGGCTGCCCGGATCAAGCCCTCGGCACGGGGCGAGCTCGAAATCGTCGATGTGCTGGAACACTACCGCGCCGAGGGCTCGCTGCAGGTCGAACGCATGGGCCGCGGCTTTGCCTGGCTGGATACCGGCACGCCGGGTAGCCTTCTGGACGCCGGGAACTTCGTCCGCACCCTGCAGGATCGCCAGGGGATGCAGGTCGGCTCGCCGGATGAAATCGCCTACCGCCAGGGCTGGATCGACGCCAAGGGCCTTGCCGAACGGGCGAAGGTCTTCGGCAAGTCCAGCTACGGCGCGCATCTTGAAGGCGTTCTGAAGGAGTAGGCGATTTCTTCGAAGAAATCGCAACGGAACCTGTACAGGTTCCGGTCCGGAATTTTCGAAAATTCCGCCTCAGCCCACCGTGGTGGGGGTCGGCCGCCGGATCAGGCCTTTGGCATCGAGTACCAGGGGCCGCAGCCCCGCCCCGCCCGCGTCGATCACCTCGAAAAGCTGGCGGCGCATCCGGGGCTCCCAGAAGTCGTTGATATGGGCGGCAAGCAAGGTCATCCCCTCGGCATGCGGCTTCGATTCCATGAATTTCGAGATGTCATTCGCCATGCGAACGATCTTGTCAGCCGACATGGGCATTCTCCGTCAAACGATCTGAATGGGAAAAGACCTCGAACCGGTCGGGCCTTGCCAGCGCCACCAGCGTGATCCCCGCACGCTCAGCCAGCTCCACCGCCTCGGCCGTCGGGGCCGAGACAGCGATGATCATCGGCGCCCCCAGCATGGCGACCTTCTGCACCATATCGGTCGAGACCCGGCTGGTCAGGACCACGGCCCCCTCCGCCGCAACCCCTTGCCGCACCATCGCGCCGACAAGCTTGTCCAGCGCGTTGTGCCGCCCGACATCCTCGCGCGCCAGCACCAGCGCGCCGTTCCAGAACCCCGCGCAATGCGCGGCCCGGGTCGCGTCATGCAGGGGCTGCAACCCCGGCAGGGCCGCCACGGCCGCCATCACCTGGGTGGGCGTCATCCGGAACGCCGAAGGTGCCACGACCGGCACCTCCCGCAGCGCCTGCTCGATCGAGTCGATCCCGCACAGCCCGCAGCCGACCGGCCCCGCCATCACCCGCCGCCGCGCCGCAAGCCGCGCTTCGGCCTCGGGTTTCAGCCAGACCTGCACGTCCCGGCCCCTTGGAAGGGTCTCGACCTCGACCGACAACACCTCGCCCGGTCCGGCGATCCCCTCGGTCAGGGCAAAGCCATAGCCGAAGTCCTCCAGGTCCGCAGGCGTCGCCATCATCACCGCCTGGGTCGTGCCGTTGAACGACAGCGCGACGGCCACTTCCTCCGGCAAGACCCGCTGGCCAGGTTGGGCCCCCGGCTGAACCGAGGGTCCGAACACCAGCCGAGGCGTGGCCCGTGCACCTTTCATTCGGCTGCCAGGATCCGACGCGACTGCGCTGCCTGCGCCGCGTATTCCTCTTGCCATTCCGACGGGCCGTTCGACGGGGACACCTGCACCGCCGTCACCTTGTATTCCGGGCAATTCGTTGCCCAGTCCGAGAAGTCGGTGGTGATCACGTTTGCCTGCGTGTCGGGATGGTGGAAGGTCGTATAGACGACGCCTGGCGCGACCCTGTCGGCGATTGTCGCCCGCAGCGTCGTGTCGCCGGAGCGGCTGGCGAGACGGACCCAGTCGCCATCCTTGATCCCCCGGTTTTCGGCATCATGCGGGTTGATCTCCAGCACATCCTCGTCATGCCAGACCACGTTCGCCGTCCGCCGCGTCTGTGCGCCAACGTTGTACTGCGACAGGATACGGCCGGTGGTCAGCAGCAGCGGGAAGCGCGGGCCGGTCTTCTCGTCCGTCGCCACATATTCGGTGCGGATGAACTTGCCCTTGCCGCGCACGAACCCGTCGATATGCATCAAGGGCGTGCCTTCCGGCGCCTTTTCGTTGCAGGGCCACTGGATCGAGCCCATCGTCTCAATCTTCTCGTAGGTCACCCCCGCAAACGACGGCGTCGTCATGGCGATTTCTTCCATGATTTGCGAGGGATGCGTGTAGTTCCAGTTTGCCCCCATGGCCTGCGCGAACATCTGGGTGACTTCCCAGTCGGCATAGCCCTGCTTCGGCGCCATCACCTTGCGGACCATGTTGATCCGCCGCTCGGCGTTGGTGAAGGTCCCATCCTTCTCCAGGAAGGACGAGCCGGGGAAGAACACATGCGCGTAGTTCGCGGTTTCGTTCAGGAAGAGGTCGTGAACGATCACGCATTCCATCGCTGCAAGGCCCGCCGCGACATGGTGGGTGTCCGGGTCGGATTGCAGGATGTCCTCGCCCTGGCAATAAAGGCCCTTGAACGTGCCCTCTACCGCGGCATCCAGCATGTTCGGGATGCGCAGGCCGGGCTCCGGGTCGATCTTCACGCCCCAGAGGTTTTCATAGATCGCCCGGACCTCCGGGTTCTTAACATGGCGATAGCCCGGCAGCTCATGCGGGAAGCTTCCCATGTCGCAAGAGCCCTGGACGTTGTTCTGCCCCCGGAGCGGGTTCACCCCCACGCCACGACGGCCGATGTTGCCCGTCAGCATGGCAAGGTTGGCGATCCCGATCACCGTCGTCGAGCCTTGGCTGTGCTCGGTCACGCCAAGCCCGTAGTAGATCGCCGCATTGCCGCCGGTCGCGTAGAGGCGCGCCGCCAGACGGATCTCCTCGGCCGGGACGCCGGTGACCATCTGAACCGCTTCGGGTGAGTGGTTCGGCAGCGCGATGAACTCGGCGTAGTCCTGGAATTCGTCCCAGTCGCAACGTTCCCGAATGAACGTTTCGTTATAAAGCTTCTCGGTGACGATCACATGTGCGATGGCCGAAACGACCGCTACGTTGGTGCCCGGCGTCAGCGCGAGGTGATGCGCGGCCTTGTAATGCGGGCCTTCGACGGTTTCCGTCCGGCGGGGATCGACCACGATCAGCTTTGCGCCCTTGCGCAGGCGCTTTTTCATGCGCGACGCAAAGACCGGATGGCCGGCATGCGGGTTGGCGCCGATCACCATGATGACGTCGGCTTCCTCGACGGAATCGAAATCCTGCGTTCCGGCGCTGGTCCCGAAGGTCTGGCCAAGCCCGTAGCCGGTGGGCGAATGGCAGACCCGGGCGCAGGTATCCGTATTGTTGTTCATGAACACGCCACGGGTCAGCTTCTGGACGAGGTAGGTCTCCTCGTTCGTGCAGCGCGAGGAGGTGATCACCCCCACCGACTGCCGCCCGTATTTGGCCTGGATGCCCTTCATCCTGGTCGCGGCGAACTCCATCGCCTCGGCCCAGGTCACTTCCTTCCACGGGTCGGTGATGGCATCGCGGATCATCGGCTTCAGGATCCGGTCCTTGTGGCTGGCATAGCCATAGGCGAAGCGGCCCTTGACGCAGGAATGGCCCCGGTTGGCCTTGCCGTGCTTGTAGGGCGTCATGCGGACCAGCTCATCGCCGCGCATTTCGGCCTTGAAGCTGCAGCCCACGCCGCAATAAGCGCAGGTGGTGATGACGGAATGCGAGGGCGTCCCGATCTCGATTACCGACTTTTCCTGCAGCGTTGCGGTCGGGCAGGCCTGCACGCAGGCACCGCAGCTGACGCAGTCGGAGGCCAGAGCATTGTCGGTCTTGGCGCCAAAGGACACGCGGCTGTCGAAGCCCCGGCCTTCGATGGTCAGTGCGAAAGTGCCCTGCACCTCTTCGCAAGCCCGCACGCAGCGCGAGCAGACGATGCATTTCTGCGGGTCGTAGCTGAAGTAGGGGTTGGAATCGTCGCGCGGGATGTAGAGCGGATTGGCCTCGCCGCTGGTGTTCTTCACCTTGAAGTGCGTGTCGACCGCCTCATACCGCACATCGCGCAGGCCGACGGCCCCGGCCATGTCCTGCAATTCGCAGTCGCCATTGGCCGAGCAGGTCAGGCAGTCCAGCGGGTGGTCCGAGATGTAAAGCTCCATCACCCCGCGCCGCAGCTGTTTCAGCTTGGCGTTCTGGGTGTGGACTTTCAGGCCGGGCGCCACGGGCGTGGTGCAGGAAGCCGGAGTGCCGTTGCGGCCCTCGATCTCCACCAGACACAGCCGGCAGGACCCGAAGGCATCGACGCTGTCAGTGGCGCAGAGTTTCGGCACCTGGATGCCGGCCTCCGCTGCCGCCCGCATGATGCTGGTGCCTTCCGGAACCGTCACGTCGAAACCGTCGATGGTCAGTGTGACCATCTGTTTCGATTTGGCGGCAGGCGTCCCGAAATCGCGGTCGGGGATGATGAAATCTTTCATCTTCAGGCACCTTTCTTGGCGGCAAGCTGGTGGGCGACGATGGCGTTGGCATGGCCGTGGCCCAGCCCGTGAGTTTCTTTCAGGAAGGCCACGATCTGCATGTGCGGCAGTTCGAGCTTGTCCTTGATAACTTCGAACCAATGGCCAATCGGCTGGCCATAGGTCTTCTCGATTGACGGAAAGTAAGAGGCTGGCCCCTTCACCTTCTCGTTCATTCGGCGGCCTCCTTCGAACGGGCGAAGTCGTCGGGGAAATGGGTGAGGGCGGACATCACCGGATAGGGGGTAAACCCGCCAAGCGCGCAGAGCGAGCCCAGTTTCATCGTGTTGCAAAGATCGGTCAGGATCGGGATCGCCGAAGCATCCCCCCGCGCCAGACGGTCGATGGTCTCAACCCCCCGGGTCGAGCCGATGCGACAGGGCGTGCACTTGCCACAGCTCTCGATGGCGCAGAACTCCATTGCGAAGCGGGCCATCTGGAGCATGTCGGTCGTGTCGTCGGCGATGGTCAGGCCTGCGTGGCCGATGAGGCCATCCTTGCCCGCGAATTCCTCATAACCAAAGGGCGTGTCGAAAAGCGACACCGGGAACCAGGCGCCCAGCGGGCCGCCGACCTGCACCGCCTTGACCGGGCGGCCCGAGGCGGTGCCGCCGGCGATCTCGTTGACGATCTGGCCCAGGGTCAAACCGAACGCGCATTCATATAGGCCGCCGAAGCGGACGTTCCCGGCGATCTGCAGCGGGATTGTCCCGCGGGACCGGCCAAGCCCGAAGTCCTTGTAGTGTGCCGCGCCCTTGGCCAGGATCACCGGCACCGAGGCCAGCGAGATCACGTTGTTGACCACGGTCGGGCGGCCCATGAACCCTTGCAGCGCTGGCAGCGGCGGCTTGGCGCGGACCACGCCACGCTTGCCCTCAAGGCTGTTCAGAAGCGAGGTCTCCTCACCGCAGACATAGGCCCCGGCACCGACGCGGATTTCCATGTCGAACTGCGGCCCGAGGACCTTGGCGTCCCTTGCGACCCTTACAGCGGCTTCCATCACCCGGATCGCCACCGGGTATTCCGAACGGATGTACACATATCCCTTCGTCGCCCCGCAGGCGAGGCCTGCAATCGCCATGCCCTCGATCAGCGTGAAAGGATCGCCCTCCATCAGCATCCGGTCGGCGAAGGTGGCGCTGTCGCCCTCATCGGCGTTGCAGACGATGTACTTCTGGTCGCCTGCGGCTTCGCTGACCGTCTTCCACTTGATCCCGGTCGGGAACCCCGCGCCACCGCGGCCGCGCAGACCGGACTCGGTCACTTCGGCCACGATCTCGGCCTTGGTCATCGCCTTGGCGCGGTCCAGTCCGACCAGACCGCCGTGCGCCCGGTAATCGTCCAGCGACAAGGGGTCGATCACGCCGACGCGGGCAAAGGTCAGGCGGGTCTGGCCCTTCATCCAGGGCAGCTCCTCGACCAAGCCCAGTGCCTTCGGATGTGACGACAGGTCCCCGAACAACCCCGGCACATCGGCCACGGTCATCGGCCCAAAACCCACGCGGCCCGCGTCAGTGACAACCTCGACCAGAGGCTCCAGCCAGACCATCCCGCGTGAGCCGTTGCGGATGACCTGAACCGTCACCCCGCGCCGCGCGGCCTCGGCCATGATCGCCGCGACCAGGGCATCGGCCCCAAGGGCAACGGCGGCGCTATCCAGCGGAACGTAAAGCTTCATTTTGCCACCTCCGCCAGGACAGCTTCATCGCAGCGGCCGACCAGTCGCCCGTCAATCATTGCGGCAGGCCCGCAGGCACAAAGCCCCAGGCAGAAGACCGGCTCAAGCGTCACCCGACCATCCGGCGTCGTCTCGTGCCAGTCGATCCCCAAGGCCGCCTTGATCCGCCCGGCCACCGCATCGGCGCCGACCGCCTGACAGGCCTCGGCCCGGCAGAGTTTCAGCACATGCCGCCCGGCGGGGGCCTCGCGGAAGTCGTGGTAGAAGCTCACCACCCCATGCACTTCGGCCTTGGACAAGGTCAGCGCCGCCGCGATCTGCGGAATAGCCGCTTGCGGGACATGGCCGAACGCCTCCTGCACGGCATGGAGGATCGGGAGCAGTGGCCCCTCAAGCCCGCGATGGGCCTCCAGAATCTCGGAAATCCGGTCGGAAAGGGCGTCAGAATCAAGCATGCGGGCAACCTCTGGCTGGCATGGGCCCGTGATACGCCGATTGATAGAGAAATCAATGCAGATATGCCGTTGGTCGATAGGCAAGACCTATCGAAACTGCCGCACCGCTTCGTCGATCAGGGCCTGCAGGATCGGGGTCTGCGGATCGCGGCGGGCGGCGATCAGTCCAACGCTGTGCTCGGCTTCGGGCTCCACGATCGGGATCGACAACAGCCGCCCGTCAGCCACGAACATGTCGGCCAGCCGCTTCGGCACCACTGAGGCCCAGCGGCCGGTCAGCACATGCGCAACCAGCGCCACGGTCGAGTTCGACTCGATCATCGGGGTCGCGGCCACGCCTGCCTCGCCCAAGTGCTGGTTCACGATCCGCCGGTTCTGCATGTCCGAGGTCAGAAGGCAAAGCGGCACCGACGCAAGTTCCGCCCAGCTTACCTGCCGCCGACCGGCGAGGTCGGAACCGGGCGCGATCAGAAGCCGATAGAATTCGGTGTACAAAGGCACCTGCGCCACCCGGCCGAGCGGTTCGTTGTCGAGATAGGTGATCCCAGCCTCAAGATCCAAGGCTTCGATCCCGGTCAGGATTTCGACGCTGGTCCGCGACAGGATCGAGACCCGGACATTCGGATGCCTTTGGGTGAAAGGCCCGGTCAGATCGGCCACCATCGGCAGGGCCGTGGGGATCACACCGATGCGCAGGTTGCCCGACAAGCCGGTACGGACCACCCGCATCTCGTCCTTCAGCGCCCGGACGTCGCCGACGATCCCCAAGGCCCGGTCCAGCACCCGCTGACCTTCGGGCGTCAGGCCCTGAAACCGGCTGCCGCGAAAGACCAGCTGCACGCCAAGCTGATCCTCAAGCTGCCGGATGGCTGACGACAGCGAAGGCTGGGTCACCCCGCAAACCTCGGCCGCCCGGCCGAAATGCCGCTCCTTGGCCAGCGCGATGAACATTTCCAGCTTGTCGATCATATGGAAGACCCTGCCGCGCCGCGCCCTTGCCCGCAAGCCCTTCAGGCCTTACCTCTGGCACATGCGCCTTTTCATCCCCTTCCTGCCGAAGCCCGTCATCGTCCCCGTGATCCGCCTGGGCGGCACCATCGGCGCGGGCACCCGTGGACTGAACGACGAGACCTTGGCCCCGCTGATCGACAAGGCGTTCAAATCCAAGCCTGCAGCGGTGGCGCTGCAAGTGAACTCGCCCGGCGGCTCGCCCGTGCAGTCCAGCCTGATCGCCGCCCACATCCGGCGGCTGGCCGATGAGAAGAACATTCCCGTCCATGCCTTTGTCGAAGATGTCGCGGCCTCGGGCGGCTATTGGCTTGCCTGCGCGGCCGATGAAATCTGGATCGACGAAAGCTCGATCGTCGGGTCCATCGGGGTGATCTTTGCCAGCTTCGGCTTCCCCGAACTGATGGCCCGCCAGGGAGTCGAACGCCGCGTCGTGACCGCCGGCAAGTCGAAAAGCCTCGCCGATCCGTTCCTGCCGCAGAAGCCCGAGGATATCGACCGGCTGAAAGCGCTGCAGACCCCGATCCACGAAGCCTTCATTGCGCATGTGAAAAATGCCCGGGGCAAGCGGCTGGACCAGACGGCCGACCTTTTCAATGCCGATATCTGGGTGGGACAGAAGGCCGTCGACCTCGGCCTCGCCGATGGGGTCGCCCATATGGTTCCCAAGCTGAAGGCGCTTTACGGCGAAAAGGTCAAGCTCGTCCCCTATGGTCGCAAGCGCAGCCTTTTCCAGCGGTTGGGCCTTTCGCTGGCGGATGAGACGCTGGGCGTCTTGGAGGACCGCGCGCTTTGGGCGCGGTACGGCCTCTAGATGCTCGTCAAGGTCATCCTCGTCTTCCTGGGTCTCATGGTGCTGGTCGCCCTGATTGGCAGGGCGCTGTTTCCGTCCGCCCTGCCGCGGGTCCTGCGAAAGGATGCCAAGCCCCCTGTCTGCGGCAAATGCGGGCGCTATGTCATCGGTCGCAAGACCTGTGACTGCGGAGGCAAGGCAAAATGACGGCATTGGTGACCGGGGCTGGCAAACGGCTGGGCCGTGCCATGGCGCTTTATCTTGCCGGGCGGGGACATGACGTCGCGGTCCACTACGCAAGCTCCGGCGACGCGGCCGAGGCCGTGGCATCCGAGATCCGCGCCATGGGGCGCCGCGCCCAGGCCTTCCGGGCCGACCTGCTGGTCGAAGCCGATGTGCAAGCGCTGATCCCTGCTGTCACCGCAGCCCTCGGACCGCTGACGGTGCTCGTCAACAGTGCCTCGATCTTTGAATACGACCGGATCGACACCTCAACCCGGGAAAGCTGGGACCGGCATATCGAATCGAACCTGCGCGCGCCTTACGTCCTGACGCAAGATTTCGCACGGCAATGCCCGCCCGCCACCACCGACGATCAGGGCGAGCCGCTCGCCCAGGGCCTGATCGTCAACATGATCGACCAGCGCATCCAGAAACTGACGCCGGAGTTTTCCACCTACACGATTGCCAAGATGGGCCTCTGGGCCCTGACCCAGACGGCAGCTCAGGGTCTTGCACCGCATATCCGGGTGAATGCCATCGGCCCGGGCCCTACGCTGCGCGGCGCCCGCCAGTCCGAAGACCATTTCGCCCGGCAACGCAACGCCACCATCCTCGGGCGTGGCGCGAACCCGGCTGACATCACCGCCGCGCTGGGCTTCTTCCTCGACAGTCCGGGGGTGACGGGCCAGTTCATCGCGGTGGATGGCGGCCAGCATCTTGGCTGGAAAACGCCGGACGTTCTGGGCGTGGAATAGGCTTTCCGAACCGCCGCCGCGTCAACTTGTCCACTTCTCACGCAGCCGTCACAGCATCGTCATAATTCGCCTTGAATTTCAGGGATTTGCGCCGAAACAGAAAATCTTTTGTTTATTTTCATGGGCTTATAAAAATGCCTAAAAAATAGGCAATCTTGCGAAACCGGCCAAATACAAGGGAAATTCCGCACTCCTGAAATCTTCTCCGCAGAGTTATCCCCAGAAACCGTGGACAGCTTTCCTCTTGCCACCGACCCCCGTTCAGTGCAGCCCTGACCAGAGAATCGACCGCTTGCAGGACATGGACGACAAACCCCGCACCGGACATGAGGTGATCCAGGATTACCTGAAGACGCTGGACGGCTCGCCCGGCGTCTACCGGATGCTGAATGCCGCCTCCGAAGTGCTTTATGTGGGGAAAGCCCGCAACCTGAAGGCCCGGGTGTCGAACTATGCCCGCCCCTCGGGCCATTCCGGCCGCATCGCCCGGATGATCCATGAAACCGCGTCGATGATGTTCCTGACCACGCGGACGGAACTTGAGGCGCTGCTGCTTGAGCAGAACCTCATCAAGCAGCTGAAGCCGCGCTACAACGTGCTCTTGCGCGACGACAAGAGCTTTCCGAATATCCTGATCTCGGCCGAACATCCCTTCCCGCAGATCAAGAAGCACCGGGGCAAGAAGTCCGAGAAGGGTGCCTATTTCGGTCCCTTCGCTTCGGCTGGTGCCGTGAACCGGACATTGAACCAGTTGCAGAAGGTGTTCCTGCTCCGCAACTGCTCGGACTCGATGTTCGACAGCCGCACCCGTCCTTGCCTGCAATACCAGATTAAGCGCTGCTCGGCCCCCTGCGTCGGCAAGATCAGCGCCGAGGGCTATGCCGATCTCGTCGCCGATGCGACCCGTTTTCTGGAAGGCAAGACCACCTCGGTCCAGGCCGACCTTGCCAAGGCAATGGCCGCCGCCAGTGAAGCGATGGAGTTCGAACGCGCCGCCGCCCTGCGCGACCGGATCAAGGCCCTGACCCAGGTCCAGCAATCCCAAGGCATCAACCCGCAAGGCGTGGCCGAGGCGGATGTGGTGGCGCTGCACCTCGAACACGGCCAGGCCTGCGTGCAGGTCTTCTTCATCCGCGCCAACCAAAGTTGGGGCAACCGCGACTTCTACCCCAAGACCGGGGCAGGGGCCGAAGAGCCCGAGATCATGGAGGCCTTCCTCACCCAGTTCTACGACGACAAGGACCCGCCGCGCCTGATCCTCCTCTCCCACCCCGTCGACAACCCCGACCTCGTCACCGAGGCCCTTTCCGCCCGCGCGGCTCGCCGCGTCGAACTCGCTGTCCCGCAGCGGGGCGAAAAGGCGGAACTGGTGGAGAATGCGACCAGGAACGCCCGCGAAAGCCTCGCCCGGCGGATGGCTGAATCCACCACCCAGAACAAGCTCCTCCAGGGCCTGGCAGAGGCCTTCGACCTCGACAGCCCCCCACAGCGGATCGAGGTCTACGACAACTCCCACATCCAAGGAGCACATGCCGTGGGCGGGATGATCGTCGCCGGTCCGGAAGGCTTCCTGAAATCGCAATACCGCAAGTTCAACATCAAGTCCGAGGCTGGGGCGAACTCCGACGACTTCGGCATGATGAAGGAAGTCCTGACCCGCCGCTTCGAGCGCCTCTTAAAGGAAGACCCCGACCGCAAGACCGACATGTGGCCCGACCTCCTTTTGATCGACGGCGGGGCAGGGCAGGTGTCGGCGGTGGCCGAGATCATGTCCGAACTTGGCGTCGAGGACATCGCGATGGTCGGCGTCGCCAAGGGCATCGACCGCGACGCGGGCAAGGAGGAATTCCACCGCCCCGGCGAACGCCCCTTCGCCCTGCAACGCAACGACCCCGTCCTTTACTTCATCCAGCGCCTGCGGGACGAGGCCCACCGCTGGGCCATCGGCGCCCACCGCGCCAAACGGGCGAAGGCGGTCAGCCTGACCCCCCTCGACGACATCCCCGGCATCGGCGCCACCCGCAAACGCGCCCTCCTCCAGCATTTTGGGTCGGCCAAGGCGGTGGCGAGGGCCGGAGTGGCGGACTTGCAGGCCGTGGACGGCATTTCCGAGGCGATGGCAAAGACGATTGCGGATTACTTTTCGGCGAAGGGGTAGTTCGCGTTCTGGTGCCGAGCGTGGTGGCCGATGCTGGGTTGCAACCCGACTTACGCGACCAATCTAGCCGGTTGCAGCATTGCTACCGGCCGTCGGGGTGGGAGTCTCTGCAATCAGATACTCTTGCGTTTCCCGAAAGATGCGCTCGATCCTGCTGCGCTTCTTGTCATGCATTTTCTTTCCCTGCCAGGTAAGAAATGCACCTATAGCAATCAGGCCAAAGCAGACCTTCATCAAAGTATTGACCGGGCCGTCAGAGCTAGTGAACCATTGCTCAATGAGGATAAACGCAGCGCCAGAAATCAAGGACACGCCTATCCCACCGAATGATAGAGCGGAACTATCGTAATCCAGCAAGTCTTCCAGGTCATTCCTGTTCACGGCAACGACCTCCTGAATCCGCTTGAGATACCGCGTATCAACCGTAGCACCGGATTGACTGACAACCGGTAAAGCAGCGTCGCCGAGAGGTTTGCTTGGAGAGGAGCTACTGTTCCTCGCCAACTGGCTTCACCAAATGAGATATGTCTACTTGCTCGACGAGCGCCAGCTGGCGTTGCAACAAATCGGCCAAGGCAGCTACGTCGTGAACTCCGAGAAACACTGCCGTTCGGAATGATGGCGTGGGCGACCCAGGATTCACCTCTGCGAATGTAAGCCGCATACCTTGGGGCATCGTTGTCGCAAACATCTTGTTCGCGAAAACAGCCGGACCACTGTTGATGACCGCCGTATCCGTCTCCGTCACGACTGGCGGTTCTGAGATGCCATAGCGCTCCGCAATTTCTGTTCGCTTGGGTGTTGTCATGTTTACCTCCGGTTGCCCGGAGTCTGCCACGCGACTTAGTAGCTTGTGGAGTCATTTCTATGCTCCTCTCTACGAACATTCCCACAAGGACTGCGGCAGGAATGGTTAACAATTGGTAACGGGGAGTACGCACCCCCACTACCGTTGTGCGGCCGTTAGCTCCGGCACCAAATATCCCCGCGCGGCACACATCCGCCGCCCACCCCAGGCCCTCCCCCATCCCCCTCAGCGCACCAGAAGCCCGAAGCGCCTCCCCTCCCCCTCCGTGGGGAGGGGGTGGGGGTGGGGGGCACCCGGCCGGCCCAGATTCGCGACGGATGGTTAACGTCCCGAAGTGCCATCAACCGTCGGTACAGATGCCAGACGCATGCCAGACAGATGCCAGACGCCGTATCTACAGCTAACCCGCTGATCTAACAAACCGAACGCCGCTCAGATCGCCATCCCCACCTTCCGTCCCTCATGAAACGCGTAAGCCGCCAACCGCGGCGCGGCGCAGTCGCCGATCCGGTGCAGCACTTTCCCCGGCACCGCTTCCGGGAACGGATCGAACGCCCGGTTCGTCGTCGCCATCACCAGGCCCGAGGCCGGGATCACCTCCTCCTCCCCAGTCAGGAAGGACCGCACCGTCACCCCATTCCCGTGCCAGCGCACCAGCCGATGCTCGGCCAGCATTCGCACCCCCAAAGCCCCCAGCCGCCGCCGCACCACGCCATCGGCGGCCGTCCGGGAAAGTTCTTTGCCGACAAAGGCTTCCGGGGTCACCAGCGTCACCTTCTTCCCCTGTTCCGCCAGCGCCCAGGCGGTCCCAACCCCGCGCCAGTTGCCACCTTCGTCATAGACCACGACCGCATCCCCGAGCCGCGCCTCGCGCCGCAGGACCGCTTCCGGAGACCAGACCCCTCCCGCCTCGATTCCCGGCAGCGACGCCTCGGCTGGCACCCAGCGCTGGAAGCCGGTCCCGTCGGGCAAGGAGCCCGTGGCCACCACCACCACTTCGGCCTGGTGGTCCGCAAGCTCTTGATCCTCAAGGAATGTATTCAGTCGCAGTCGAACCCCCAGCCGTTGAAGCTGCCGCTCATACCAGTCCATCAGGTCCAGAATCTGCCCCCGCCGCGGCTGCATTCCCGCCAGCCGGAACTGGCCGCCAACCACCGGCAAAGCCTCGACAATTTCCACACGATGCCCGCGCTCTGCCGCCACCCTTGCGGCCTCCAGCCCAGCAGGTCCGGCCCCCACGACCAGCACATCCTTCGGTTCAGCCGCAGGCGAAAACCGGTCTCCGCCCCATTCAAACTCCCGCCCCGCCGAGGGGTTGATCAGGCAGGAAATCCAGTAGTCCCGCGACCGCCTGCCCCAGCACATCTGGTTGCAGGAAATGCAGCCCCGCACATCCTCCGCCCGCCCCTCTGCCACCTTCCGCGCCAGATGCGGGTCGGCGATCTGACCCCGCACGATCGACACCAGATCAGCCAGTCCGGAGGCGATGATCGCCTCGCCATTCTCGGGCGTCCTGACCCCGGCCTCCGAGGTCACAACCGCATGTTTCAGAACGGATTTCAGCTGGGCCGTCAGTGGGGTTGTCAGCTTCTCGGCATGGGTGAAGGGCGGTATGATCGACTCGAATTCCAGATAGGACCCCGCCCCGACGGTCACATAGTCGACATGGCCGGTCCGATCGTGGAGGTCGAGGATTTCGCACAGCGCCTCGGCCCCCAAGGTCACTTCGTAGGCAGTCGAATAGCTGACCGCCAAACCGACAATGAAGCTTTCGCCACAGGCCCTTCGCACCCGCTCGATCAATTCGCGCGAGAAGCGGGTGCGGTTCTGCAGCGACCCGCCCCACTGGTCGGTCCGCTGGTTCGACCAGGGCGTCCAGAACTGGTCCAGAAGCGAATGATAGGCCGCCCAGACTTCTACCCCCTGAAACCCCGCTGCCTTGGCGCGGACCGCTGCCGCGACGTGGGCGTCCAGCAGCTCCTCGACCTCCGCCCCGGTCATGGCATGTGAGCCGTCGCTGTCGTGGTACGACGGCCCACCCGAGGGTGACCAGTGTGGCGCAAAGCTCAGGTCGGAATCGCCGTGCGCGCCAATATGATAGAGCTGCTGGAGGATGACGGCCCCGGCGGCTTTGACCTCATCGGTGATGGTGCGGAACGCCGGGATCACCCGGTCGTCGGAATGCAGGAAGTTGCCCCGGGTCAGCACCCCGGTCCGATGCACCGGCATGGGCTCGGCCACCACCATTGCCGCTCCGCCAAGCGCCCGTTCCAACAGGTACTTGCCAAAGCGCGGCCCCGGCATTCCCTGGTCCGACATGTTCGCGGTATGCGCGCCGAAGACGATGCGGTTGCGAAGCGTATGGTCGCGCAGTTTCAGGGGCGACATCAGGCGGGGATGCTGGGTCATGGCTGGGCCTCCATGACCGGATGCCAGCAGGAATCGACACATGTGTCAAGTTTTCCCGGGGCCGGAATTTTGGAAAATTCCGGACCGGAGCCTTTGAAGGCTCCGGTGCGATTTCTTCGAAGAAATCGCTTACTCGGCCGCTACGTCCTGGCTTGAGTCCCAGCCCGAGATTGCCTTGACCTCGAGGAACTCTTCGATCCCCCAGATCCCGCCTTCCCGCGCCCGGCCCGAGGCCTTGACCCCGCCGAAGGGCGCCCCGGCCCCGCGCGAGCGGCCGTTCATCTCGATCATCCCGGCCCGCAACTGCCGCGCCAGCCGGTTCCGCCGGGCGCCGTCCTGAGACTGGACATAGTTCGTCAGACCATAGGGCGTGTCGTTGGCGATCGTCACGGCCTCGGCTTCGCTTTCAAAGGGAATCATGCACATGACCGGCCCGAAGATCTCTTCGCGTTCGATCGTCATGCCAGGCTTCACATCGGCAAAGATCGTCGGGCGGACGTAGAAGCCCTTGTTCATCCCCTCCGGCAGGCCCAGACCCCCGGCGACCAGCCGCGCGCCTTCGTCGATGCCCTTCTGGATATAGCCCTGGATCTGGTCCCACTGGCGCTTGTTCACCACCGGCCCGATATGCTTGCCCGGCTCGCTTGCGGGCCCGACCTTGATCGAGTTTGCCACTTCCGCCGCGATTTCAACCGCCCGGTCGTAGAACGACCGCTCGACCAGCATCCGCGAGGGGGCGTTGCACGACTGGCCCGAGTTGTTCATCATGTGCCGCACACCACGTTCCACGGCCTTGGCATCGGCATCGGCAAAGACCAGGTTCGCGCCCTTGCCGCCAAGTTCCAGCGTCACGCGCTTGAGCGTCTGCGCTGCGGCCGCCGAGATCGCCTTGCCCGCCCGGGTGCTGCCGGTGAAACTGATCATCTCGACATCCGGATGGCTGGAGAGGGTGCTGCCAACTCCGGCACCATCACCGTTCACCAGGTTGAACACGCCCGGGGGCACGCCTGCATCGTGGCAGAACTCGGCGAAAAGCATCGACGACAGCGGCGATTC
The DNA here is from genome assembly GCA_016792685.1 of Tabrizicola sp. GTDB lineage: Bacteria > Pseudomonadota > Alphaproteobacteria > Rhodobacterales > Rhodobacteraceae > Tabrizicola. The sequence goes on from JAEULQ010000021.1 coordinate 82,699, forward strand.
CTCGGACGGTTTCAGCACGCAGGTGCAACCGGCCAAGAGCGCCGGGATCACTTTCAGCGTTACCTGGTTCATCGGCCAGTTCCAGGGCGTGATCAGGCCCACGACCCCGATCGGCTCCAGCGCGATCCGGCTGTCGGGCGCATGGGGACCGAGCGGGCGGACCCATTCGATGTGATCGAAGGCGGTCAGGAAATTCTTAAGGTGCCAGGGCAGGCATTCGGCCTGATCATCCCGGCTCATGTCGATCGGCGCGCCCATCTCCAGGCTGATCGCTTTCGCCATCTCTTCCTTGCGCAGATAGTACTGGGCCAGGATGCCTTCGACCACTCTGCGGCGCTCGGCCGGAGGGGTTGCAGCCCAGGCCGGGAAAGCCGCCTTTGCCGCCGCAACGGCTGCATTGGTGTCGGCCTCGCTGCCAAGCGAGATCACGGCACAGACATCTTCAGTCGAGGGATCAATGACCGGGCAGTCCCGTGCAACCAGGGGCGCGACCCAGGCGCCGTTGATGTAGAACTCACGCTTGGTGATCATGGTGCCGTCCTCCGACGCAGAAATTTGATCATATTCTGACAGGATACATCCTCGGGGGCAAGGTACCCCGATTGACGCCGCCGCTTTCTGCCGAAATCGCGACAGCCGATGTCGCGCATCGCGATTTCGCCCCGGGCAGGGTGGCTATTCGCGCGCCTCCACCGGCCGCACCATCGTGGTCGAGGCGGCAAAGCCGAAAAGATAGCGCAAGAGCCCCAGTTTGGCGGTCCGCGTAGCAAGGAATCCCTGGCGTTCGTAAAGCGCCCGGGCGCGCCAGTTGTCCTTGATCACATCAAGCCGGATGGACCGATAGCCGCGCTCGGCGGCCTCCTCGTAGAGGGCGGAAAGCAGCAGCGAGCCAATGCCCTTGCTGCGGTGCTGACGGGCGACGCAAATCCCGTCGATCAGGAACCGGTCGTTGTCGATCTCGCGGCTTAGCGCCCAGAGAAGCCCGCCGCGCCAGCGCCCGCCCCAGCGGCCGTAGACCGCATGCAGATCGGACCAGCTGCCACCGGCAAAGCTGCCGGCAGGGGTCTTGTAGCCTGCAATGCCGACAAGGGCCCCGGCTTCATTGACGGCGGTAAAGCAAAGGTCGATGCGGATCACCTGTTCGAAGAACTCCAGCGCGCGGACCTCGGGGCCGAGGACGCGGCCCAGCTTGCCGCCAAAGGCCTCCCAGTAAAGCTGTGCGGCCTCACGCCGCAACTGGGGGTGCAGGCCGCGAAAGATGGTCACGCCCATGTCAATGCCTCGGACAAGCGGGCGGCATGACCGGCGCCGAGGATCCAGCCTTCCTCGACTGCTTCAAAGGGCGCATCGAAGAGCGGCTCAAGCTGATCCCGTGCGGACAGGGTGTGCAACGCGCGTGACAGAAGCCGCACCTGGGCTTGATCGGCCGTCAAGCCATCGGCATTGGCCAGGATCGCCACTTCCCCGGCCAGAAGCGACGGGTAGACCTCGGCCAGCACGACGGGTGCATCGTCGTACGGGCCAAAGGGCCAGACAGCGACGCCGTCGATCCGGCCAAGACGGTGGATCATCGGCAGACCGAGCAGGCTTTGCGATCCGACCGAGCCCGGGTTGAACAGCATCCAGGGACTTTTCGCGCGCGGCACGGCGACCTCTGCCGCGCGGCTTTCGGCCAGGCCAAGAAGGGCATAGTCGATGCCGCTGCGCCTGTACGGAAGGCCCGGCCAGTGCTGTCCCGTCGGATGGCTCCAGAACGGGCCGGGACCTTCGGGGAAAAGCCCGTTGACCCTGGCAGCGACGGAAAAGCGGTTGTTCCGGTTGTCCGGCCCATCCTGGATCGCCTCGGCCAGCCAGGCCCAGACCGCTGGCGCCTTGGCCTGGCCGGTCAGTCTTTTGGCGAAGCCGGCGGGGTAGCCCATGGCAAAGTCGAAGCCGACCAGCAGGCGCAAGCCGTCTGCAACAGCGGTCTGGATCAGGGTCACCAACTGGGCTTCGGCTGCGGCCCTGGTGCGGTGATGCCACTCGATACTGCCTTCCGCGTCGCTGCAACCGATCCAGACAGAATTGGCGCGCTGGGTCGGGCTGGTGGGGAGGTTTGCCGCCGACCAGTCGACCACGATCACCCGGTCAAACCGCAAGACCCGCCTCGCGCAGGATGAAGTCGGCGATCGCCTGCGTATCATTCAGGTCCAGGACCGGGACCGGCAGGGTCAACTCTGCATCGGTCGCGACGGCGCGAACCAGTGGATCGGCGGGCTGGATCAGGGGCTGGCCGGTCTCGGCCCGCCAGACCTCGACCTTCGGATGGGCGTCGCGCTTGTAGCCTTCGACCAGCACGAGATCGACCGGGGCCAGCCGGGCCAGGATTGCAGGCAGTTCCGGTTCCGGCCCCCGGTGTTCGACCATCAGCGCGAAGCGGTCGGCCGAGGCAAGCACGACCTCGCGCGCGCCGGCCGTACGGTGGCGGTAGGTGTCCTTCCCCGGCTGGTCCAGATCAACGTCATGATGGACATGCTTCACGGTCGAGACGGAAATTCCCCGCCCGGTGATCTCGGCCACCAGCCGCTCCATCAGGCTGGTCTTGCCGGAATTCTTCCAGCCGATCACACCATAGACCTTCATACCGCGCCTTTCAGTAGGGCCTCGGCAGTGGCGAGGTCCTTTGGGGTGTTGAGGTTCAGGAAGGCGCGGGCGTCGGGAAACCGGGCGCGGGCGGCGTGGAGCGGTTCGGTGAACCCGGTGACCTTCGCATCCCCCGAAGCGAGGTAGGCTGCCAGCGCCGTGGCCAGCGCGACCGGCCAAAGTGCGGTGGCCGGGTGATCGCCGTCCGGGGCTGCCGCAATGGCCAGCCCAGCGGGCGAGTCCTCGGACGCCAGGATCAGCTGCGGCACCAGGTCGCCTGGCAGGAATGGCGTATCGACCGGGGTCGAAACAAGATGCGTGGCCCCAAGCGCTGCGGCACGGACCAGGGCGGCATGAATGCCAGAAAGCGGGCCTTGCGCGACAGTATCGGGAAGAACGTCACAGCCGAAGGCGGCGAAGCGTGCCGCATCGCCATTGGCCGAGATCAGGACCCGTTCGACCTGCGGTTCCAGCCGGTCGAGGACATGACCGATCAGCGGGCGACCCGCCAAGGGCAACAGCGCCTTGTCCGCGCCGCCCATCCGCCGCCCCTCGCCGCCCGCAAGGATGACCCCGAAAATCCGCAACTCTGCTGCCTTTCCGCTGGCTTGGGATGACGGGGCGAGGGTAGCGCAACCGCCGCCCGGCGCAAGCGACCCATCGGCAAGGGTTCTGGCCCGGCCGCGCCGTTACTCCAGGAGCGTGCCGTTCTTCTGCAAGAGCAGGACGCCGTGATTGTTGTCGTCGTCATTGTCGGTGATCACCCGGGTCGTGACGCCCGGTATCTTGCCGAATTCCTTCGACAGCTTCTTGGGATAGAAGGTCTGCGGCAGCGATTCAAATCCCGGGACGCCGCGCAGGATCGAAGATGTGGCGTTGGTGCACATCGCCTTTGCCACCGCGCCGTGCGCCTTGACCCGCTGCAGCACCATCTCGGCCACCTCGGGCGAGACGAAGATCTTCTGCTCGATCGTGTCGTAGGTCTTGCGGGTGTGGTAATCGACATAGAAGGCAATGGCCTTGTCGTTCATGCCGAAATGGACATCATTCCGCTCGGGCAGCTCTGGGTGGTACCAGGTGCCCGCGGGGTCGAAGATCAGCCGTTCCGAGCCGTTGACCAGGATCGCGGAATGCGCGCCCGAGCCGGTGCTCTTGTTCACCACCGTATAGAGCGTGATGTAGTTTGGCGGTCCCGCGACAAAGCGAACGGCCTGAACCTCCTGCTCCGGGGCCCATTTGGGCTCGGCACAGGCCGCAAGACCCAGGAGGGCCATGAGGCAGAAGGCGAGGCGCAGCATGGGGGGCACCGTGGCGCGGTTACAGCCGGTCAGGCGTTGACCAGCGCCATGAACACCAGCGCCGCAATGGAGATGACAACCACCCAGATCGACAAGCGGACGAAGCCCTCAAAGGTCTTCTCCTGCGCGCGGATGTCCATCGAGCCATGCACATGCTCTGCCTGGTGATGATCGGCCATTTTTCGTTCCCTCTTGGTCGTCTCTGTCCTGCCCCATAGCCTATTCGCCAAGGTCTGTCACGGGGTTGTCGGCAGGACGAAAGCGCGCGCCTGCGTTCAGGCCGAGGCGTCGCCGGAATCGCCGCCGATCCAGCCGGCGTCCAGCTGAAACCCGATCCGACGGGGCGGTTCGGTCTCGGCCTCCTTCGGCACGGCGCGCAGCGTCACGGAAAGCTGCGACACATGCTGGATCAGCTGGGTCTTCGCTCCGGTCTCGTCGCGACCGTAGAAGGTGATGATGTCGGGATCGAAGAAGCCAAGCCCTTCGATCCGCAGCACCCCGGATTCGTCGGACGCAAAGCCCATCGCGATTTCCTGCGCCGCGTCGAGCTGGCTTTCGAAGTTGCGGATGTAAAGGACCAGCCGGTCATGTGCCCATTCGGCCGGGCTTTTCGGTTTCTCGGCTTTCTTCGCAGCGGGCTTCCTGGCAGCGGCTTTCGCCATCGGGCCGGTCCTTTCGTGGTTTCACAGCCAAAGAACGCAAAACCGCCCGCGCCCGCAAGGGGTCAGTCCAGGCCCGCCTCGGCCGCAATCTGAGCTTTCGATTTCCGCGCCCGTTCGGTGGCCGATTTCAACTGCCCGCAGGCCGCCATGATATCCTCACCCCGAGGCGTCCGGATCGGGGTGGCATAGCCCGCGTGATAGATGATGTCGGCGAAAGCATGGATGCGGTTCCCCGAGGACCGCTTGTAGGGCGCGCCCGGCCATTCGTTGAACGGGATCAGGTTCACCTTGGCCGGAATGCCCTCCAGCAGTTTCACCAGCCGGTGGGCGTCTTCCTTGGTGTCGTTCACGCCGTCCAGCATCACATATTCGAACGTGATCCGCTCCGAATTCGACAGCCCCGGATAGGCCTTCAGCGCCTCCAGCAGCGTCGCGATGTTCCAGCGCTTGTTTATCGGCACCAGCACGTCGCGGACCTCGTCCGTCGTCGCGTGAAAGCTGATCGCCAGCTGGCAGCCGATCTCGGTCGCGGTCCGGGCAATCTCGGGCACCACGCCGCTGGTCGAGAGCGTGATCCGCCGGCGGCCAAGCGCGATGCCCTCGCCATCCATCACGATCTTCATCGCGTCGCGGACGTTCTCGAAATTGTACAAGGGCTCGCCCATGCCCATCAGCACGATGTTGGAAATGAGCCGCACTTCTTCCTTCGGCGCGCCCTGCTCGGGCCATTCGTCCAGATCGTCGCGGGCCATCATCACCTGACCGACGATTTCTGCAGCCGTCAGGTTGCGAACCAGCTTCTGCGTGCCGGTGTGGCAGAAGGAACAGGTCAGAGTGCAACCGACCTGCGAGGAGATGCACAGCGTCCCCCGGTCGGTTTCGGGGATGTAGACCACCTCGACCTCATGCCCGCCCGCGATCCGGACCAGATACTTCCGCGTCCCGTCCTCGGAGATCTGGCGGGTGACCACCTCGGGGACCTCGATGGTGAAATGGTCGGCCAGAAGCGCCCGGTAGTCCTTGGCCAGGTTGGTCATCAGCGCGAAATCGCGGACGCCCCAGTGGTAGACCCATTGCCAGACCTGGCCGAGCCGCATCTTGGCCTGCTTTTCCGGCGTCCCGGCGGCGATCAGCGCCGCGCGCATCGCATCGCGGGTCAGACCGACGATGTTGGTCCTGGTCGATGCCGGCAGCTTGCGCGGGATCGTGAGCACGTCTTGCGTGATGGGGGCGGTTACACCCGAAGTCATGGGGCAGATCCTTTCACGGGGCCTTGTCACAGGCGATCTGAATGTCGGGGCGGATATAGGTGAAGCGCCACAAAAAGAAAAGCGCCCCGCGACGGGGCGCCCTTTTGGGCCAACGGCGCCGGGTTACTGGCAGCGCTTCTCGGCGTCTTCCATCGCTGCCGTGAACCCGCGAAGGCTGAACGTGTCCACCGTTTGGGTCCCGCGCTGCGAGCGGGCGGTCAGCACCGCCGTCGTGCCAGCCTTCATCGCAGCCAGCACCTTGGCGTCATCCTCGGCACTGCCCGGCCAGGCCCATTCGCCGTCGGTGAAAAGCTGGTAGTTCTGCCCGTCGATCGCGACATCGACAGTGGAGCCGCCCGCAAACGGATAGCCGCCGGTAAAGCTGATCTCGCCCGGCTTGCCGGGGCGGAAGGTCACAAACAGAAGGATTTCGTCCCGGCGAATCCCTGTTGCAGGTTGCCCGTCACGCAGAGCGACCGACTCCTTCGGCTTCGAAACGCCCCAGCATTCCTTTGGGCTCTCTTCGGTAAAGACGTTCCAATCCGTCATGGTCGCGACGCGATTGGTCGATTCCTGGGCGGAGGCCGCAGCCCCGGCAAACGTGATCGCTGCAACCGCAAGCATGCGACTGATAAGGGAAGTCATTTCTGACGCAGCCTCCAAGCTGTCTTCGTTTCGTGCCGCCCTGCCCGAGCCTTTGGCCTTTTGACTGGCGCAGCGCCGTTCTACCCGATATTTCAGCCATAATCAAAAGCGCCATTCCGCGAAAGCCCTCTGGGCGACAATTCGCGCACAAGTGACGGGGGAATCATGGCTGGTGTGAATGAGGGCGCTGTTCCAGTGCTGGAAACCTGGCGTGGCGGCATCCTGGAAAACGCCCATGTCGGCCATGCGGTGATCGCGGATGCCAAGGGCGTGGTCAGAACATGGGGCAACCCCGAGGCGGTGATCTTCCCGCGCTCTTCGGCCAAGATGATGCAGGCCTTGCCGCTTCTGGAAACCGGCGCCGCCGCCGCGCGGGGTCTGACGGATACCCATCTCGCCTTTGCCTGCGCCAGCCATGAGGGTGCCGATCTGCATGTCTCGATGGCAGGGCGCTGGATTGCGGACCTGGGCCTCAGCGAATCCGACCTCCGCTGCGGCGCGCATGAGCCGGACAACCGGACCGAGCGCGACCGGCTGATCCGCGCGGGAGAAAAGCCCTGCCAACTGCACAACAACTGCTCGGGCAAGCATTCGGGCTTCCTGACCGTGACCCAGCACCTGAAAGCCGGGCCGGAATACGTGGAAATCGACCACCCGCTGCAAAAGGCCGTTCGCGCCGCGACCGAAGAGTTGACCGATGAAACCGTTGCCGGCTGGGGTGTCGATGGCTGCTCGGCCCCGAATTTCGCGATGTCGGTCAAGGGTCTGGCCCGGGCCATGGCGCAATATGCCACTGCACGCGAAGGCCAGGGTGCGCGGGAAAGCGCCATGCACCGGCTGACCCGGGCGATGGCCACTCACCCCGAGTTCGTCTCGGGCGAGGGCCAGACCTGCACTGAACTGATGCGGGCCATGGGCGGGAAAGTGGCCGTCAAGGGCGGGGCCGACGGGGTCTATGTGGCGATCGTGCCGGAAAAGAGCCTTGGTATCGCGCTGAAGATCGTGGACGGCAGCTCGCGCGCGAAGGATGCGGCGATCACCGCACTTCTCGCCTCGATCGGGGTGCTGGACCCGGCCCATCCCGCAGCGGTGAAGCGTATGGCCCCGGTCTTGCGCAACTGGCGTGGGCTGGAAACCGGCTTCCTCATGATGGCCCCGGGCTTTCCGGGCGGATTGCAAGGTTGATTTGAAGGGCAAAGCGGGTAAGCTTTGCCGATGAATGCCGAGGCACCGATCCCTTTTCCGCAGTCCTCCCGGATCCCGGATGAGGTCAGTTTCGACCGGAAGGAACTGGGGCTGATCCTGCGGGTCTATGGCCGGATGGTCGCTGCGGGAGAGTGGCGGGACTATGCAATCTCGGCCATGCGCGATCTTGCCGTGTTCGCGGTCTTCCGGCGGACGGCCGAGACACCGCTTTACCGGATTGAAAAGCGCCCGAAGCTGCGATCCCGGCAGGGGCTGTATGCGGTGGTCGGCATGGATGGCCGCGTCCTGCGCCGCGGGCAGGACCTGGATCAGGTGCTGAAGGTGCTGGAACGCCGGCTCATCGGTCCGGTCTGACTGCAGCGCCGGTCCGACCGACCCGGGTGCCGATCCTTCAGATCCGCTGACGCGCCTGCACCAACCCGCCGCCGCCGGTCGAGATCCGGGCGATGGCCTCCTTGATGCCTTCGTACGAGACCGACATCGTGTGGCCATTGGCGTGGATCAACCGGTCGCGGTCCACGATCATCGCCACATGGCCTTTCCAGAAGATCAGATCGCCGCGCTTCAACGCCTCGTTCGGCGACAGAAGCCGTCCGAGGCCCATCTGCATGTCGCTGTCACCCGGGCAGGGCTGACCACAGGCGTGCATGGCCAGCTGCACAAGGCCCGAGCAATCGAGGCCAAAGCGCGAGTTTCCACCCCAGAGATAGGGGGTTCCCCAAAGCCCTTCGGCCACGGTCACCGGATCTTCCAGCCAATCGCCCAGGGCCCGCAGGTGGCGCATGGGCACATATCCGTGCGGGGTATTGGCCCAGGCCCCCCAAGAGCCGACGACGGTCAGCCGGGACCCGAGGCTCAGTGCCATCTTCTCCGGCGCCTGGACTTGCGGTTCGGCGTAAAGATGGGTCCCGGGTGCGGCCACCCAATGCGTCGGTGCCGGGCCCTGGCCCAGATCGCTTTCCGTCATCCAGCCGCAATAGCCGTCCTTGGCCGACATCACGAAGACATGGCCCCGGTCGCGGTCGATCACGGTGACCGATTCCCCCATCAGAAGCTGGCGGTCCCGTGCCCCGCCGGGTTCATCACATAGGTTCGCGACCGGGACGATGACCTGGGCCTGCAGCCCTTCGGTCAGCGGCGCGTTCACCACCCCTGAAAGCGAGACATGCGCCACCCGGCCTGAAAAGGGTGTAAGCCGTCTGTCCATCGCTAGCTCCTCAACTCGAGTCCCGCTTTGCGGACTGGTTACCAAACCGGACCGGCGCCCTTCGCAGCGCCGGTCAAACGCTCATCATCTGTGAAAGGCCCTGCAGAATGGCCCGTGCGCCTTGCCCGACGGCCCCTTTCGGCCGCGCCGGCTGATCGCTCGGGCTGTGGCCGTAGATGTCGAAATGCGCATAACGCGGCCCTTCGACAAAGCGCCGCAGGAAGAGTGCCGCAGTGATCGAACCGGCGAAGCCGAAGCCCGGTGCATTGTCCAGATCGGCAATGCCGGGCTCGATCACGCTTTCATAGGGGTCATGGAACGGCATCCGCCAGACGGGGTCGAACCCAGCCTTTGCCCCCGCTTCCAGCGCCGCCGCAATGCCCGCGTCGTCGGTGTAGTAGGGAGCGAGGTCCGGCCCGACCGCGACGCGCGCCGCTCCGGTCAGCGTTGCCATGCTGACCAGAACATCCGGAGCGCCCTCGCAGGCATAGGCCAGCGCGTCGGCGAGGATCAGCCGGCCTTCGGCATCGGTATCGTTCACCTCGACCGTAAGACCCTTGCGGCTGGTCAGGATGTCCTTGGGCTTCAGCGCATTGCCAGAAACCACATTCTCGACGGCGGGAACCAGAACGCGCATCTGGACGCCAAGTTCCAGCGTCATGATCATCCGCGCCAGGCCCATGACGGTCGCTGCCCCGCCCATGTCCTTCTTCATCAGGTTCATGCCGGACGAGGGTTTCAGGTTCAGCCCGCCCGTGTCGAAACAGACCCCCTTGCCGACGAGGGTGAGCTTCGGCCCCCCACTGCCCCAGCGCAGGTCCAAAAGGCGCGGCGCGCGGGGGCTTGCGCGGCCCACTGCATGGATCATGGGGAAGTTCTTCTGCAGAAGCTCATCCCCCCGGATCACGTCCGGTTCCGCGCCGAAGTCGGCGGCAAGCGCCAGAAACGCAGACTCAAGTTCGGCCGGATCCATGTCCTGCGCCGGAGTGTTGATCAGGTCGCGGGTCAGCGCTTCGCCCTCGGCCATGGCGATCAGCCGGGCCGCGTCCAGCCCTTCGGGGCAGACGAGTCTGGCAAGGGAAGCGGGTTTCCGACCGGGCCGGTAGCGATCAAACCGGTAGGCCTGCAAAAGCCAGCCAAGGGCCGCCTCGGTCTGTTCGGCCGGATCGAGGTTGCCCGTCAGCTGCCAGTCGCCTGCCGGCAGGGAGGACACGGCCTTGGCCAGGCCAAATCGCAAGCGTCGGCGGGCCTGGGCGGTGCCAAAGCCCACGACTGCCCCGCTGACACTGCCGTCGGCGGCGGGCAACAGCCGCAGATCGCCAAGGGCAGCCTCGAACCCCGTCGCGGCAAGCCACCCCGCCCATGTGGCGCCGGGGCCCGACAGGAACGCGGCGCAATCCTCGGGGCGCAGCACATGAAGCGGCTTTGCAGCGGCCGCTTGGTCTGCGAAGGCAAAAGACAGAGTGCTGGTCATAATGGGCCGTTAGCTTCTGGACGCCTTCAGATGCCGGGAAACCGGACCACTAGGCAAGTGTTTCCACAGATTTGCGTCGAATTCCGGAAAATTCCCCGTAGTCTTGCCCACCCAGGCGCGCACTTTCGCAGGCCGGAATCGTCCAAGGCCCCGCTTGGGGCCGGGAATGAGAGGGCCGGTTGGACCTTCCCCCGGCATGACGGCGGCTGTCCTGCCAGAAGCTAGAAGGACCGATCGGCCAGCCCCGCATCGGGTGCCAACGACCGTTCTGCAACCCGCAAGAGCCGCGCCCAGACCGCCGCGAAGGCCGTGCCGTCGGCGCGTTCCAGGCAGGTCTTGGCATCCTTTGCGACCGAGGAAAGGCTGGAGAGACCGAGGTCCGAGGCCAGCCGGTTGAGCCGTCCAAGTTGCCGTGCAAGGTCGCGCAGTTCCTGGGCCCGGACCTTTTCGGCAATGCCGGCCATGGTCAGCGCCAGTTCCCCCAGCGCCCGCGTGACCATCTGTTCGGCCACAGGCGCGCCAAGGTTGCGATAGATCACCGCGATCGCCTCGACATCCTGGCGCACGACCTCGCGCGGCCTGAGAGCGGTTACGTCCCCCATCATGAACACCCAAGTCTCAACACACCCGACGCCATGCTGCACCCGCATGCTGAAGAATTGGTTGCCCGCTGCTCGCCCGGCACGGAATTTGCCTCTCGAATTTCTGTCAAATGCCGAATAGGGAAGGGTGAGTTTATCGCAGGTTCCCATGACCTACATCCGCCCCTTGCCCGCTTATCTGGCCCAGCGCTTCCATGGCTGGCGTGCAACCACCTATCAGGACAACCGCGCCTGGTACCGCCGCCTTGCCGAAAGCGGCCAGCATCCGCGCGCGATGGTGATCTCCTGCTGCGACAGCCGGGTGCATGTCACTTCGATCTTCGGGGCGGACGAGGGCGAGTTCTTCATCCACAGGAATGTCGCCAACCTGGTCCCGCCCTATAACCCCGATGGCGAATACCATGGCACTTCGGCCGCCGTGGAATATGCCGTCACCGGCCTTGGTGTCGCGCATATCGTCGTGCTTGGTCATTCGAACTGCGGCGGGGTGAAGGGCTGCCATGACATGTGCCGCGGCCATGCGCCCGAGCTGGAGAAGAAGACCAGCTTCGTCGGACGCTGGATGGACATCCTGCGCCCGGGGTTCGAGAAGGTCTCGGGCCTGCCCGACGACCAGATCCTGCGCGCGCTTGAGAAACAGGCGGTCCTCACCTCGCTTGAGAACCTCCTGACTTTTCCCTTCGTGAAATCAGCGGTCGAGGATGACCGGCTGACGCTTCATGGCCTGTGGACCGACACGGGCGAAGGCGGGCTGGAACAGTACGATCCGGCCCGCAGCGCCTTTGTCGCGGTCTGACAGTCGTAGGGCCCTACGACCGACGCCGCTCGCCAGCCTGCCTATTGCAGCACCATGTCCTCGGGCCAGCTGAGGGTGTGTTCCAGAGTGATCGTCTGTTTGCCCCCTGCGGCCAGATCGAACTCCCAGGCCAGGATGCCGCGTTGGCCCTCGACATCGGTTTCCGTCGGGGAAGGATCGGCCGTGAAGTCGACCACCAGATCCTCCTGTTCGGAATAGGGCACCTGGTCAAGGATGCGGATCGGCCAGGCCTCGTCGCCGGTATTCTCGATGCTGATGACCGCGCTTTCGGTCTGCTGGTTTGACGCCGTGAAGACACCCGTCTCGCCCGTCGCACGCTTCGGCATCTCGCGCGTGACGCGCAAGGTCTCCAGTGCGCCGAAGCCCACATCTGTCTCGACCCCCGGTGCGATCACGTCAAGCCAGGTCGATCCGACCAGGACGCCTTCACGGAAGAGCATCGCTTCGCCCGGCAAAAGCGGTTCGTTCGATCCGTTGGTAAAGCTCGCCATCACGAAAGCCGTACGATCAAGGCGCGGCACGGCGACGGCCTCGACGATCGGGGTGAAGTCCAGACTGTCAAGCGACAGCCGCAGATCCTCGACGCCCGTCGCGACCGTGACGAGTTCGGGGTATTGGTAGACGACCGTGTCGCCTTCCATGGCCACGCCTGCCGTGATGGCGGCGGGCGCCGCCTCGGCGATGGATTCGACTGGAAGCATGGCCGCGTCAGAGGCGCCCATGGATTTGCGCAGAAGCTCGTCTTCGACATCCGGCCCGATGCTGCGCAGTTCCGGCCAAAGCTGCGTGGGGGCGGCCTGCTCGGACGGACGGGAAGAGGAAAGCGTCAGTGCCACCCCCGCCCAGTCTTCGCCGGTATATTGCGTGACAAGGACCGACCGGTTCAGCACCAGCGCATCCCCCTCCTTCCGGGTCAGGTTCAGATCATAGACCGGCCGCCAGCTGGCATTGCCCACATATTGCGTGACCGTGACAGTCTGCGCGCCTGCCTCGGCAGCGGTCAGGGCAAGGGAAAGCGCCGTATAGGCCATGTCCGCCGTCGGCAGCGCATCGTATGCCGCCTGCGCCTTGGCCAGCGCCTCTTGCGCGTCCCTTAGCGCCTTCTCGACCGGAAAGAGCCCGGACCGGGCAGCAAGGGCGGCCTGGCGTGCGGCAAGCGTTTCCGCGCCGATCATCGCTGCCATCGACTGGATCGTTTCGGGCGTTGCACCGTCCGGCAAAGCGCCGGAGAAGGATGCCAGAAACCGCACCTGAGCCTCGGCGGCCTCGACTTTGGCACTGACGGCATCCAGGGCTAGCTGGGCAGCCCGTGCCGTGGCCTCGGCCTCCTCGACCCTTGTCTTTGCCGCTTCCTGATCCGGGGTCAAAGGATCCTCGCGGGGCGGCAGCCGGTCGGCGCGGAGGTTGAAGGCGCCAAGGGTCAATCCTTCCGACGGCGCCAGGCGGATCATGCCCGGGTCACTGTCCAGGGGCAGGTCGACCACCAGAAGCTCGTGCGTGCCGGCCGCGGGGGCTGTGAACGTGACCTCGCGGGTCAGCTTTGCGCCGTCGGGGTAGACGGTGACGGCAGTGATCGTGCTGGAGGCGGTGATCGTATCCGCGAGGGAGGGCAGGGCGGTCGTGGCGAGAAGAGCGGCAAGGAGGGCGCGCATCGAGGGGACCTTTCGGTTTGAGATCGCCTGCAGGGTAGGCCCGTCACCGCCAGGGCGGCAAGGCGGGAAACCCGTCCCAAGAATTGGAGGCTGGCGCGCGTCTCGGGTTGGATCAGGCACGGGCAGGGGCCGGACGGCCAGGCCGGGGCGCAGGCGAAGCCACTTTGCACGCCCAGGCGGATACGGTCCCGCGGCTTTGTGCGCGGCGTTTCTTTCCGTTCCTGGCAAGGCACCACAAAGCCCGCCCACAGGAAATCACCGCAATGAAAAAGGGTCTCGGCCATGAGCCAAGACCCTTCCACGATCAGGGTTGAGAAGGGCTTAGCCCTTCTTCAGGACCTTCGAGCCGAGCAGTTCGGCGATCTGCACTGCGTTCAGAGCCGCGCCCTTGCGCAGGTTGTCCGAGACGCACCACAGGTTCAGCCCGTTATCGATGGTCGAATCCTGACGCACCCGGCTGACATAGGTCGCAAACTCACCGACGCATTCGATCGGCGTGATGTAGCCACCCGGTTCGCGCTTGTCGACCAGCATGACGCCGGGGCTTTCGCGCAGGATGTCCTGGGCTTCCTGCCAGTCGAGGAACTCTTCCGTTTCGATGTTGATCGCCTCGGAATGGCCAACGAAGACCGGCACGCGGACGCAGGTCGCGGTGACCTTGATCTTTGGGTCAAGGATCTTCTTCGTCTCGGCCACCATCTTCCATTCTTCCTTGGTCTCGCCAGAGTCGAGGAAGACGTCGATATGCGGGATCACGTTGAAGGCGATCTGCTTGGTGAACTTCTTCGCCGGGACCTCATCGACCGGATTGTAGATCGACTTGGTCTGGTTCCAAAGCTCGTCCATCCCTTCCTTCCCGGCACCCGAGACGGACTGGTAGGTCGACACCACGACCCGCTTGATCTTGGCGCGGTCATGCAAGGGTTTCAGCGCCACCACCATCTGCGCGGTCGAGCAGTTGGGGTTCGCGATGATGTTCTTGTTCTTGTACATGTGAATCGCATCGGCGTTCACTTCCGGCACGATCAGCGGGATTTCCGGGTCGTAGCGATAGAGCGACGAGTTGTCGATCACCACGCAGCCTGCAGCCGCAGCCTTGGGTGCGTAGATCTTGGTCGCTTCGGAGCCCACGGCGAAGAGCGCAATGTCCCAGCCGGTGAAATCGAAAGTGTCCAGGTCCTTGGTCTTGATAGTCTTGTCGCCAAAGCTGACTTCAGTGCCGAGAGATTTGCGCGACGCCAGCGCGGCGATCTCATCGACCGGGAACTCGCGCTCGGCGAGGATGTTCAGCATTTCGCGGCCCACGTTGCCCGTGGCACCCGCGACGACGACCTTGTAGCCCATCGGGGTTCTCCATTTCTGTCCCCGCCGTTCGGGGACGGGCGGCTGTTAGCGCATGCAGCAAGCCGGGAAAAGCGGATTCGTCGGTCCGGCGTCAGTCCGTCCGGTCCTGTGACAGAAGATAGACGGCAAGGCCGATGGCCGTGGTCACGGCAAAGAACAGGAATACGGCCTCGAACGGGGCGGTGACGGGGACGGCTTCGGTTCCGGCGTGGATGCGGCCGGTTGCGATCTGCGCCAGCCCGATGGGCGCAATGCCGAAGAAATTGAGCAAGGTCACGCCGCGCCCCATCATCTGCGGTGGAAAGAAGGCCCGGCCATGGGCCACTACCATCGGAAAGCTAGCCCCGAAGAAGCCCGCAGCCACCAGAAGCGCCGTTGCCGTGGCGGGCGGTGCGGCGGCGAACCACCAAAGGAGCGTCAGGCAGAGCAATGTCACGGCATTGCCGCCGAAGATCACCCATTTGCGGGTGCCAAGCCAACGGTCAAGCGGCCCGTAGGCGAAATTCCCGGCCACCATCGCCAGGCCGATCCACAGGCTGATCTCTCCGATCTTGATCTGGCTCGCGCCATGGACATCGGCAAAGTACGGGCCGACCCACAGCCCGCGCAGTCCGGCAAGCGGCGTGTAGCACACGGCCATCATCGCCAGGATCGGCCAGATCGTCGGCATGCGCAGGAGATCGAGCAGCGAGCCGTGGTGTCCCCCGCTCAGGCGCGGCGGGTCGCGGACCAGGACGAGGATCGCTGCCGCAACCGCCCCGGTGATCGCGGCCAGACCAAGGACCGTCTCGCGCCAGCCGAAGGCCTCGACCGCGGCAGACAGCGGAAGGGAGGAGGCAACATTGCCAAGGGAGCCGACCCCGATCGTGACCCCGGCCAGGGTGCCGAAGAGGGCGGGGGCAAAGCTGCGGGCAAAGATGTAGTAACTTGCCATCAGGACCGGCGCACAGCCGACACCGATCAGCGCCATGGCGAGCTTGATCTGAAATGCCGCCGTGGCCTGCGAAAAGAGCAGCGCTCCCCCGGCGCCGACCGCCATCAGCCCGGCCGAGGTGATGCGCGGGCCCCAGCGGTCCAGGCTTTCCCCGATCGGGATCTGCATGGCGGCAAAGGCCAGGAACCACCAGCCCGAGGCCGAGGCCAGATCAGCCGCCGTCACGGCAAGATCGGCCTGCAGGACTGGCGTCAGGACGGCCAGAAAGGCGCGGTAGAACTGACTGAGCACATAGGCAAGAAGGAGAGCGACTATGCCGGGATACATGGCGAGGCCTTTGGAAGACTTCTGCTTGTGGCAAGCGCAGCGGTCGTCCGCAAGGGCGATTTCTTCAAAGAAATCGCATCGGAGCCTGTAAAGGCTCCGGTCCGGAATTTTCCAAAATTCCGGTGCCAGAAGACCGTGGCAGGACTTGCGGGACCGCACGGACCGGGGTCAGATGAAATGATTGTCTTCCGGAGGTTTCGATGCGCCTGACCCTTGTTGCCCTTTGCGCCACAGCCCTTCCCGCCCTTGCCAATGACGGATTCGGCGGCCTTTCCGCGACCGGGCTGAAATTCGACCAGACCGAGGCCGTCGCGATGGAGGAAGAGAGGCTTTTCATCGGCCTGGACAAGATCAGCGTCGACTATGTGTTCCGCAACACCACCGGCAAGGATGTGACGGGCGAGGTGATCTTTCCGCTGCCGCCGGTCAGTGTCTGGTCGACCTACGAGTCGATGATGAACCTGCCCGAGGATCTCTCGAAGGCCGACCTCGTCGATTTCACCGCAATGGTCGACGGAGTGCCCGTAAAGGTTACCATCGACCGGATCGCCGTTCTTGAAGAGCCGTGGGAAGAGGGTCGTGCGGCCTCTGAGCAATATGACACCCCCGGCCGCGACGTGACGGCCGAGCTTGAACGTTTCGGCTTGCCGCTGACGCTGGAAGTGGACCGGATCCGCGAGATCCTTCTTGCCCTTTCGCCCGAGGATCGCGCCGCGGCCAAGGCCGCAGGGATCGCCGATTTCTACGAGGGCGATCCGGCGCAGAACGTTCCGCCCGATGCCTATGGCATGTGGTCCGTCCTCACGCGGTATCATTGGACCCAGACCTTTCCGGCGGGGAAAGAGGTCCGGATCAGCCACAGCTACACCAACCGGCCGCCCGGGGGGCTGTTCTACTGGGCGGACCCGCCCGAGGACTACCAGGCGTATCTCGTCGACCAGTACTGCATCGACGAAGGGACCTCGAAGGCGCTGATGAAGACGCTGAAGAACCCGGAAGGCGACGAGTTCGGCAACTTCGGTACGGCGTGGAACATCGCTTACGTCCTGCGCACGGCGAACAGCTGGGCGGGGCCTATCGGGAAGTTCACCCTCACTCTCGACAAGGGCGATACGAAGAACGTCATTTCGCTTTGCGCCGAGGGGGTCAAGAAGACCGGCCCCACGACATTTGTCATCGAAAAGACCGACTACACGCCGGACCGCGACCTCGAAGTGCTGATCGTGCAACCGATGGCGCGGGACTGACAGGACTCAGGCCGGCTGCGCGGTCATCGGGCGTTCGCGGATCGGCAGATGGACAAGGGCCGAGAAAGCCCCGACGCCGACCCCTATCCACCAGACGAGCGTATAGTCGCCGTTCAGGTCATACATTCGCCCGCCCAGCCAGACGCCGAGGAAACCGCCAATCTGGTGGCTGAGGAACACCACACCGTACAGCGTGCCCATGTAGCGAATACCGTAGATATGCGCGACAAGTCCGCTGGTCAGCGGGACAGTCGCAAGCCAGAGCGACCCCATGACCGCCGAGAAGATCAAGACGCTGGTGGGCGTGATCGGCATCAGGATGAAGGCCGCCGCAGCTACGGTGCGGCCAACATAGATCCCGAACAGCAGGTACTTCTTGGTATAGCGCTTGCCAAGCCAGCCCGCATAAAGCGTACCCGCAATGTTGAACAGTCCGATCACTGCAATCGACACGGCCCCTAGCGCCGAGGTGGTGGTGACCCCAATGCCTGCCAGCATGCCTCCGGGATCAATGGGGCCGCAAAGCTCGGTCACGAAAGCGGGGAAATGCGCGGTGATGAAGGCAAGCTGATATCCGCAGGAAAAGAAGCCCAGAAAGATCAGGGTATAGCTTGGGTCCTTGAAGGCCCGGATCAGGACGTTGCCAAGGCTTTCCTCCAGCTCTTGCCTCGAGGCAAGTTGCGGGCTGCGCAGGAATGGCAGCGTCAAGAGGGTGGTCAGGATAATGACGGCAAAGATCACGAACACGGTCTGCCAGCTGTGGCTTTGCAAGAGCCATTCCGCCGTGGGCGCGCCGATCACTTGTCCCGCGGACCCGGCCGCCGTGGCGATGCCAAGCGCCATGGACCGGTTCTCGGAACTGGCGGCGCGACCGACAATGGCCAGGATCACGCCAAAGCCGGTCCCGGCGATGCCGAAGCCGACCATGATCGCCAAAAGCTGGTGCTGGCCGGGCGTGACGGCATAGGCCGAAATGACAAGGCCTGCCGCATACAGGATGGCCCCGGCGATGATCGCCCGGCGGTCACCGAAGCGTTCGGCCAAGGCACCGAAGATCGGCTGACCGATCCCCCAGGCCAGGTTCTGGATCGCGATGGCAAGCGAGAACTCGGCGCGTGCCCAGCCGAACTCGCTGGCGATTGGAATCTGGAAGACGCCAAAGCTCGCCCGGATCGCGAAGGAGATCATCAGGATCGCGCAACCGGCGATGAGGATCGGGGTGATAAGGGGAGCTTTGGTCATGGTGGCCTCCGGTCAGGATGCCGAAACTGTGGTGGCCAAGGGACAGGGTCAACAGCGATATTGTCACCGTTACAGGATGAGGGTCACCGGTCGGAAACTCGCCTTCTGGTCGTAGACGTTGCGCAACTGCCGCAATCGTTGGGATTCCGTGGTGGCTCTCGGCCCTTGAAACCGCTTTGGGCTTTTGCAGGACCCTGTGCGAAGCTATGGGCCGTGATCGCAAGCATGGAGGCCGGAATGTCGGAATGGTGGCGTGGAGCGGTGACCTATCAGGTCTATCCCCGGTCGTTCCAGGATTCGAACGGCGACGG